>JAQTNW010000009.1 GCA_028713655.1 Candidatus Methylacidiphilales bacterium
CTCGAATCTTGCCAGAACGTCAAGTACATCAGGCAATAGGTGTGATTGCCCGCGAGGATCTTTTTGCCGCCGACGATGGGTGCATACACCCAGCCGGCCGGCTGGCCTTTGAGTTTGACGATCGACTTGGCCACATCGTCGCCCGTTGCGGCGTCGAAAATGCGAATCTCATGCTGGTCACTGTTGCCGGCGATGTTGTATAGTCCCAGTTCGCTGACGGTCAGACCGCCCGCCGGGGTTGTGAACTTCATCCCGACCCAGCCGGCCCCACCCCAGGTGAGGCGTTTGTCGCTTTTGATGGCTGCGCCGAGTTTCTCGACCGAGATGAGCTCAGCGCCGGAATCGTTTTTCATACCCACAGGCCCGGCGCAACGGCTGCCGGTAACGTCGGCCTTGGACTTGAACTGGAGGGTGTTGACCAGGATTCCGTCCTTGATGGCCATCGATTCATTGTCATGGATCTGAAATCCAATGTACTTGCCTCCCACCGAGGGCTTGGAAAACCACTTGGCCGATGTCTTGGGGCTGACATCCGTCCAACTCACCTCGTTGAACTCATCGGACCAGACCAGCTTGTAGCCCTTCAGATCAACACCGCTTGGGGTCTGCGCGGCGCCTGTACCGGCCGCTCCGAAGGCCTGGCTCGTGACGGCTGTGGCGCCCGGCATCGGCTCGGTCTGTGCCGGTTGATCCGCCGCCGGGGCGGCACCGGTGATCAGTATCAGACTTAGCAGCGTTAGCGATGCGATTGCATGTTTTTTCATGGGTTTATGTTTTCCGAGTGATTGATATGCAGATGACAGGCATGAAATATGTAGATTAATCATGCGATTGCAAGTTTGCTCCTTTAGAGTGGTTTTGTTAGAGGTACTTGCCCTTTATTTGCGGACTGGATTTCCTCATTCCCCGCTTCGCCACTACCAGGACCCAGTCCACCATTTCTTCAGGGACCGGGGGCGCCCAGGTTCCCTCCGCGCCAACCTGAACCGTGCTGATGGGTTCTTCCTTCGCCGTGGAGGGACAAAACCAGAAAGCGTCGTATGTCACTTTCGGATCGAGTTTCGACAAAACAGGAGATTTCCACTGATGCAACGATTCCCTGTCGTTCAACAATATGGGGAGATAAACGACGTAGAGTTCACCGGGGATGGCCGCGGCATAGGGCGCTCTGATGTTTTCCTGCGAAGCATGGGGTTCCACCCATTCGGGATGGGGCTCAAGACGCCACCACTCAAACTGGGACAACAGTTGTTTTCCCCAGGCGACCTGCTGTGCTCCTGGAAATTGAGCCGCCACATCCCATGAAGGATCCAGATACGAATGCCAGTCGCCATCCGGGGTAAGTCCATAAGGCTCACGGGCGGACTCCATCTCGAAAATACCCCCGGCCCCATAAGTATGGCCCGCCGCGCCGGTCAGCATCGCAGTCCAAAACGCAAATCGTACAACATCCTGCCGATTGTGCTCCTGCAACCCTTCATAGACAATCTCCCCGATCAGGACCGGCATCTTGGGAGCAGCCTGCAAGCCTTGCTTGAGTAACTCAATCGAACCCGGCATGCCCCACCACTCATCGTGACTGGCCTGCAGCATTTCGAAATCCAGGAGGGCCGGCTCCTCGATCTGCTCCCTCCCGCTTTGCATGCCTCGTGGATGTACCGTAAACAAACGGCGATACGGATCGGTTTGACGAACGTACCGCGCCACCTCCGTCCAGCCATGTTTTTGAAACGCAGAGTCCTGCTTCCTGCGGTCAGTGATGGTCAGGCCGCGCTTTTTAAGATCTTCCAGTTCGTGCGCGGTCCGGGGCGGCCAGTAAGGCATCGTAAGCTCGCCGGCCAGGCACCAAACGACGGGCAGGGCGCCCCACCTGGCAATCAGATACCTCCAATGCTGGTTCATCTTCTCGACGCCCATTGCAGGAAGATGATAGCCCCAGGCGCCCACGACGCAGGGCAGCAACCCGTTTTCCACCAGATATTGGATGCGCTGATCGGCAAGGTCGAAGTATTTGGGGTTTATGCGGGCGTAGTTGTCTTCCCATGCGTAACCCGCCTCATTCATGCTGCGGGGATCGAATGGAGGCGCGCCGCCCCCCGAGTCCTCGGGATTCAATCCGGAGGTAATCTGAATGACTGTGTACCCCTTCTTTCTGCGGTCTTCAGTCAGGGCATGGAAATCGGACGGCCAGCCGAAACGCTTGCAAAGCCCAAACCACCATGTGTCGCCCAGCCAGAAGAAAGGAGTCCCGTCCTCATGTTCAAAGTGGCGAAGGTCGTTACTCACGCGCACCGGCCCGTGAAGGAACAGCGGGTTGGTTCCTTTGTAAGGGGAGAACTCCATCGTTCCCGACTTGCCGTGCAGGCTTGAATTTGCCGTGTCACTGCAAATCACACGGTAGGTGTACCGTCCCGGTACACGCGAGGCATAACGCATTTTCCACGTTTGTCCTCCCGCCCAGAACGCCGGAACAACTTGCTGCTTCCCTTGCGAGTCGCTTACCACAACGTCAACCGTCGCCTCGTTGTAGGGGTCGTGGTACTGTTTGGTCGAGACGAACGTCAGCTCAAGAGGTTGGTGATTAATGCCGGATGGATTTTGCCGCGACGGAGTCTGGCCCGCGCTGCCGTCGGTCCTGGCGGAACACCCGGAAAAAAGCGGGGGCACCAGCGCGAGCGAGGCGGCTCCCACCGTCTTCAGGAACGAACGTCGGGAAGTATGGTTCATGCGGTTCTCTCCTCCAAGGGTCTTGACGCTTTGCCGATCCTTGTAATGATACTACTTGGTGTCGGGAAGGTGGATATGACTTATGTTACTTTCTGCGTCAGGTGCCGAATGTTGAAGTCCGCCATGTCCCCGTTGAATCCTTCCGCGGGATGGTTTTTCCAGGCAATATGACATTCGACCCCTTTCTCCCTCGCCAGTTTTTGGAAACCAACACCGAAAGCGGGACTGTGAATATAAAAATTCTGGTCCTTTTCCTTTTCGGGCTTGTTGAGATCATGACTGTAATAAATGTAGATGGGAGGTGCGTCTTTGCTGAGCAGTCGCGGCGGCGAAAGTGTGTCGAAGTATTTTTCCAGTTCCGGCCGCTTCTTCAGGAAAGCATCGAAATCAAATTCCGGCAATCCGACGATCTGGCCGCAGCCCGGAAACTCCGGCCCGACCCACTCCCGCATTTGCTCGGGGTCGATCGTGGTCGTGGCGCCGCCTATTCCAACCGCCGTCACGCGGGTTGACATCCGTTCCACGGGATCAGGCGAAGTTGGCTTGGCCATATCCGGGGACAAGGCAAGCCACAAGGCGTTCAAGCATCCCGCTGATTCTCCCGTCAGCGCGACGCGTTTCGGATCAAGACCCCATTCCTTCGCGTGATACCTCGTGAATTGCAACGCGCGCCGCGTGTCGTAAAAGGGACCCTTGATCGGCGGATACAGTCCGTCCTTGTTGGCGTCTTCCACAAATCGATAGTTGATGAAGACGAGCGCCACGCCGGCATCGAGAAGGCGCTTGGCGTTGTCGCTGCCGTGGCCGTACTTCTTGTCGCCGCTCTGCCAGCCGCCCGCATGGATGTCCATGGCGAAGGGGAAAGGCCCCGGCCCATCCGGTTTGAAAATATCAAGCTTTTGCAAGGGATGTTCCCCATAGGCGACATCTTCCTTCCAAGGTGGGGGTTGTGCTTCGTTTTTAGCTGTGCTCGCAGTCATGGCGACTCCGTTGGTGATTGATTTTCACGGTGCTGACTTCTTGATTTTGGGTGCGGCACCTCGTTTGTAAGGTGTCAGCGTCTCATCCATTGCCACTGTTGTCTCGGTAGTGTAGCGTTTCTTCAAATCAAGACACCGCCTATAACTTCGTCACAGTCACGCTCTGGACGTAATACGGGCCGTTATTGAAACGGAAGCTGAACCCCCAGATGCTGACAAACTGAGCGTCGTCGATCCGCCATTTCAGGGTGTGCCAGTTCTTGTTGTCGGGCACGTCCTCTGGCGGCAGCGTCTTGAATTCGGATGTGGACTCGTAGGTCAACTTGATCTCGGCCGGCGAATTGTTTGGATCGCGGCGGACGACCGCGCTGATCTCGATCGGGACGGTGGTGTAGGAAAGGAAATTGGGATCAACCATGAATGTCACGCTGTCGCCAATATCGCCGGGCCGCGCCCCATTGCCGTAGGCGATGACGTCCTTGGCGATGGCATCGCCGGCCTTGGTATGCAGGCCTTTTTCGATATTATGCTCGCCCATGGTGATCGACACGGACTTGGCGTCGGTGTAGTCGCCCCCCCACGGGAAGGGTTTGCCTTTGGCGGCCTTGGCCTCGGCCACGAGCTTCTCGGGAACATCGAGCACAATGACGGGCGCCACGGTCAGGTCGTAGGTGCTGGCTTTGGTTTCCTGGCCGGTCAGGGGATCGATGATGCGCACTTCCTGTCCGAAATCGACATGCGCCGGGTCGCCCTTGGGCGCCCAGGTCAGAAGAACCGGACCTTCAGCGCCTTGAAAGACGAAGCCGTATTCGCGCTCGTGAAACAACACCAGGCCCAGATAGGTGGGATTTTGGCCGAGGTATTTGATCATGTTCCCCAAACCAATGAAGGCCGGGCGCGGGGTGCCATCACCGGCGATGATTCCCATTCCGCTGTCGATACTCCCCCCTTTTGCGTCCCGGGCCATGAACCAGTGGATGCAGGTGACGCCCTGGGCGATGCCCAGCGTATAAGCCTTGACCAGCCCCTGGCCCTGGATCGCGCCGCCTTGTCTTTTGAAGTCGCAGCCAAGCTCGGTAAAGACAATGGGGCAGTTGATCCTGTTCGGATCGCGCTCGGCCAGCATTTTGCGCAGGGTGGGGACGATGCTCATGAAGACCGCTTCGGAGCCGTTGTTGTCCAAAACGGTACCTAACAACTCGTACGGATGCACCGTGATGTAGTCGAAATACCCATTGGCCCCGCCTTTGATCACCCGGTCCAGGAAGTTGACGTTGTTCGATGCCGCGGCGATGCCGACCAGACATGTGGGGTCGGCGGCATGGGCGGCATTGTAGGCGGCTTGCATGATTTTGGGATAATCCTGCACCGCTGTCTTGCGGTTGACCCCGCCGTTGGGCGGTTCGTTCCACACTTCCCAGGACTTGATCCGCCCGTTGGCGTGTTTGACGACTTCAGTGACGTATTTGGACCAGCCGGAAAGATCACGGACCGGAAATCCCCCTGTGCGCTTCCCATTGACCCATCCAGAGCCGAAGAACCAGCCTCCGGTCCTGATTTTGTGCTCTTCCAAATATTTCAGGTTGGCGTCCATCTGCTCGAAATTCCACTTGCCCGGCTCGGGTTCGACGCGTTCCCAGTTGGTAAAGGTGGTGCGATTTTCATGGCAGCCGATTGCCTCCATCTGGATGTCGGCCTCCAGATTCCAGTCGCCGCCGCCAAAGCCCCACGGGCTCGTGGGCGCGCCGGGAACCTGGTTCGGGTTGTCCGCCGCCCGGCTGACAGGGGCGATCAGTATGAGAATGGCGGCTGCAATCGTTCCGAGTGATGTCTTGGTTTTCATGGTTTATCTATTTCCTGGTGCTTGTGTTGACCAAATCTAGGAGAAGCGTGTTCACTTGTCCAACCCTATCACCGTGCAACCGCATTTAAAGTTATGGGGAATCTTGGAGCGCCTCCGCCGCGGCGGACGAGGAGCGTAGCGGCGCGGCAATCCAGAAGAAATACGCACACACCCGGAAGCGGTCGCCGCGGCGACCTTTCCGCCTCTCTTGATAGAGGGGATTGGGCCTCGCGAGGACGAACGCGGCGTAACCGTCAAAACGAAATACGGGACGCTCAAATTAGCGTCCCGCGCCAGACTATTTGTCTTATCCCGCGTTACCCTTTAAAGTTACGCGCAACTCGCCGTAGCGCCAGCAGGCTCAATGTGCCCAAGCCAAACAGGGCGAGGCTGGACGGCTCGGGAACCGCCGCGACCAGCGCAATTCCCCCGTGCCCATCACCATCAGTCCAACCAAACGTCACCGTGCCGGCAACGCCGCCATTGTTATTGGTGCTCATCGCGGCCCATGCATTATCACCCCAAGTAGGACCAGGAGTTATGAAAAGGTTGTCCAACTGGGTCGTTTGCCCTGCGGACTGCGTATGTGCGTTATTAGCATAAAGAATATCCACACCCATATCGCCGGCACCAAGTGTCAAGTTGAAGTTATTGCCGGGGTTGCCATTGGAGCCACCACCGAAAACGTTTTGAGGAACATAGGAACCCACGGAGCCCACGCCGGTAAACGATATGGACCCGCCGCCCAGCTCTTCAAGCGCAGCCCCGGAATTATTCCACGTAACATTATGCGTTCCAGATGTCGGATTTGCCAACCCCCAGAGGGCAACGCTGTCTCCATTAAATGAATCGCCCAAGAACGTCATGGCCACGCCATTGTAGGCAAGAGTAATATTGGTAAATGGGTCAGCAGGACTAACATCGCCGTTCCACGAAGCCAACCCAACGAGCAGATAGGTGTTGGATCCCGATACCGTATGGCTCCAGGAACCGCTGGTGGCGGTGGCGGCGGTATATTCGTTAAGAGTGGGTGAAGCGGTAACGCTATCGACTGCGACTTGCGCCCCGGCAGATGCGGGCAGCAAGGCCCACACGACTGTCGATAGAATGAACGCGGGAATGAATCCGAGCTTGGTTTTCATATGGTTTTTGACGGGTTAAGGTTCTCCGGGTGTTTGGAAGCTGACTTTAGTTTGGGTTTCTTATGTCGCAAGAATTGTGACTCAAGCAATGCTCCGAAGCAATAAATTTTTAACTTAAGATTAAGTTGATCCTTTTCTTCAAATGAGCGATCGCGCACAATAAACACCTGGGAAAGGCAGCCGGAATGCCGGAAAAGTGGATGTCACACTGGCGGAAGACCCGCCCCGGAATCGATCGTGATCCGCGCTCTCGTCAGGCGGTCAGCACTCTTTTTCCCGATTCAAACGACTCCACCGCGGCCCAGGCGAGTTGAAGCGCCCGGCGTCCAGCCTGCGCATGGATGGGCGGCGGATCGCCGCGCCGAAAGGCCTGAAGGATCGCGTCGAGATGCAAATCAAAGGTCCGGTTAAATTCCCGGTCGTAATCGTTGAAATATCCCGCCTCCCAGACTTCGGCGGTTTCATTGCCGACCGCCTGAAAAGTGAATCGCTGGACGGTGTCGTGGATCATGATCCGTCCCTTCGTGCCGTTGATCTCCAGCAAATGGGTGTTTTTATAGGCGTAGGAAGAATCGTAGGTCCCGACCATGCTTCCAACCGCGCCCTCGGCGAAGGTCAGCGCAAGAACCACCGTGCGATAACCGCCGCCGGTTAGGTTTGTCATTTCAGACATCACCGAACGGATCGGCCCGCAAAGGTGCTCGAGTTGGTCGAAGCCGTGGCACTGCGTTTCAATCAGGTTCGCGTGGGGATGCGTGCTGATATTGGCCTCGCCGCCAAAGCGCCACGCGGCATGAATGATTTTGCCAAGGCGGCCTTTCCCGATGGCTTCACGGGCGAGCCGGATGGCCTTCGCGTAGCGGTGGTTGAAGTTGATCGCGAAAAAAAGATTCCGTTCCGCCGCCGCCGCCAGCATCTGCTCCGCTTCCTTCATTTCGAAGGCAAAGGGTTTTTCCACCAGCAACGGATACCCCGCCTGGATGACTTCCATGGTGGCCTTGAAATGTTCGAGGTTCGGAAGGCTCAGGCTGACGAAATCGGGCTTTTCCTTCTCCAGCATTTCCGTGACGTTGGTGTACGGGCGCACGCCGAATTCGTCGGCGCGGGTCTTTGTCTTTTCCGGGCTGCGGCCCGCGATGGCGCAGAGTTCGACGTCGGGCCGTTGCGAAAAGACGCGGGCATGCTGGCGGCCCCAGCCGCCTGCGCCGACGACACAGACCTTGAGTTTCCTGGTGTTCATTGTTCGATGATGACTTTGCCTGTTTCTCCCTGGAAGAAGATCTCGAAGGCGTGTTGGATCTCGTCAACACCCATCCGGTGGGTGATGATCTGGTTGAGGTAGGCGCGATGTTGCGTCAAGCGCCGCAGATTCGCCGGGAGTTCGTCGAATCGGAAATACTCGCTTCCCACCACGCTCCGTTCCGGCGCAATGATGTCGGGTGAAATTTTCAGCGCGATCCCCTCGCCATGCCCCACACAAATGAGGGAGCCGCGCTGGCCGAGTGCCCGAAGACCATCCTCGCGCGCCGCCTGTTTCCCGGTCGTATCGACGGCCATGTCGGGATGTTCCGTGCCCTGGGCTTTCAGTCCCGATGCCAACGGAGTTTCCTTCACATTGATAGGCACCCCGCCAAGCTGTTCCACCATTTTAAGGCGATACGGAATGATGTCGGTGACGAAAACCTTCACCTGGCGGCCCAGGATGATCTTGGCCATGGCCAGCACTCCCAGGCCGATCGGCCCGGCGCCGAGAACGATCAGCGACTCGATGTCCGGACGGACCATCTGGCAGCGCTCAATCGCATGGCCGCCCGTGCCCATGATGTCGAGCAGCAAGGTCGCCTCGGTTGCCGAGAATTCGTCCGGGACGGGAAAGAAAATGCTTTCATGAACCAACTCATATTGGCCGTATCCGCCGTCGCGATTGAAACCCATGTCGCCGCGCTTCTGCAAACACTGGTTGGTGAAACCGAGCCGGCAGGAGCGGCATTCTCCGCAGAAATCCATCAGGAACACCACACCGCTTGTGCCCACGGCCGTCCGGGTCCCCGACCCGGCAGCAACGACGGTGCCGGCCGCCTCGTGGCCGGGTGTGGCTGTCGGCGAGCCGTCTGCAAGCCTGCCGTCAAAAAACTGGGGCCGTTCAGAACCGCACAAGGCATTGGCGTGAACGCGGAGCAGGAGCTGGCCAGGTCCGGGAGTCGGAACCGCTTTTTCCCCGAATTTGATTTGTTTGTTCCCGACAAAAAGCGGGACCTTGCAGGCGGAAGGTATTGGGTTGCTCATTTTAAATTCCTTGAATTTTTTTGCGATTTAACCGGGCCGGAATGGGTTTCGGTATCTCGTTCCGACATAGGTTGATCCCGCCATGATTGGCCGGGAGAGACTTACAATCCATGAGTTTTGGCTGCTGATGTTTTGAGATTCTTTGTCACAGCCATCCCACAGGTTGAAACAACTAGTGGTCTGCATATTTCATACTCATTTCAATGGTCAACCCGTTAGCGCCGGGACCTAACAGCGGAAAGACACGCGCTGGGCCTATGCAGGCTCTTGCAAAACCGACTCAGACGCCGTCGGACCTGGCCTGCTGCAGCCGCGCCATGATCATTCCGCGCGCGGCCTGGAATCCCCTGTAATAGGATTGGGCCTTGTTCACGATACGCCAAAGGCCGACCGCTTTGTCGGCCAAGCCGCCCAGATGAATTTTTTTGCCCAAACCGGTAACGGCAAAAAGCCCGCCCAATGGAATCAGGACGAGCAGGGCCGGACCCATACGCGATGCCAGCGCCCGCCCCGTTTGAACCCAGCCAAGTTGTTTGTTGAGATACTCGACTTCGGCCACCAGTCCGGCGCGCTGCAATTCGCTGTCCTGAACCAGGCGCGCCTTGCGGAGCCGGATTTCTGTCAATCCTTGCAGCATGCCCGGTCCTTTTTCAACTGGCCGAGGGTTTCCGCGAACGGCATGGCCTCGCGCTTCAGGCGTTTGTTGAGCGAAATGCCTGAATAAATCGAACCCAGCAAATAGAGGAGAAAGATGACCACGACCGCGATGAAGCGTTGTTCCGGATCATGCCAGAATGCAAGCAGCACCAGGAGCGTCAGCATAATGAGGGAGGCGGCGGCCAGAAACACCGTCGCCGAGGCCCAGATCAAAACTTGTACGAGGCGCAGTTTCTCTTCCTGGAGTTCCAGCGCAAAAAGATCCACCCGCGTCTCCACGATTCCGAGGAGACGGGACATAAGACGTTTGGCGGAGGAAAAAATTCCGCCACCCCCTGCTGCGGCGTCCGGCATGTTATTTCCGGTTTACAAGAATGCCGATCAACAGCCCGAGGCCGAAAGCGATGCCGAGGGATTCATAGGGATGTTCACGGATCAAACGATCGGTTTCCTTCGCGCCCTCGATGGCTTTTTCGCGCACAACGCCTTCAATCTGCTGGAGGCGTTCCTTGGCCACGCCGACTTTTTCCGACAGTTTGACGCGGGCTTCCTTGGCCTTGACGCTCAAGTCGCCGGCGGTGGCCCGAATCAGGGCTTCGGCATCGCTGATGACTTCTTTAACATCGTCCACAAGTTTCTCTTTGGTAATGACAGTTTCGCTCATGCCAACCATCCAACCAGAAAACAGGCTTGTACGCAAGTGCTAGAGTGTTTTCATCCAAGAAAGTTTTAACGCAGCACCCCAGAGGCAAAAACCGCAAAAATTGGAACCGGGATTGAACCACGGATGGACACAGATAACCACTGATGGAAGTCAACGCAGGTTAAAGCAAACAACACACGATTTGTTCCGGGCTATTTCCCATCTGCGTTCATCCGCGTTTATCCGCGGTTCAATTTTTTCAATCTAGGAAAACAAGTCCCGTCGGGATTCGCGGCGGCGGAGCTGCAGGGCGTGCTCATAGCGCGCGCGCAAACGCCCGTCGAACCATACCTGGCCGAAAATTTCGCCTAAAACCATCGCCACCCCCAGCACCGGCATCGCCAGCAGCAATCCCGTGGCCCCTCCGATCACCCCGCCCGCAAAAATCATCAACACCGTCAGCAAGGGATGCGCACTGAGGGAACGTCCGACGGTCAGGGGCGTATAGAGAAAGTCGTCCAACATCCGCACCACCAGGAACAGGCAAATCGACCCGACAAACAACAGCCGGTTGGCCGGCACGCCGATCGCGCCGGAAAAATAAAACAGTTGGTCCGGGGCCTGGGCCACGCTGATCAGCGCGACCAAAATGCATCCCAGCACGGAACCGGCAAAGGGGACCCAGGCAAACATTGCGCACAACAACCCGAGAAAAACAGCCTGCCGAAAGCCAAACAAACCGAAGGGCAATCCAAGCAGCCAAAGCCCCAGAGCCAGCGTAACGGTATCCAGAACCGTCAGGGCAATCAGTCCGCGGAAGTACCGTTTCATCTGGCGGTCCACCCGGTCAAACAGGAGCAACACCTTCTCAAAAAACGCGTTCGGCACGCCGCGCATAACAAGTCGCTTGCATGTACCCGCGTCTTTCAGGATGAAAAAAGTCAGGTACGGGACCAGGAGAAGCGACGGGATCCACGAAATGAAATATTTCACCACGCCGGACAGGTTTTCCTTGATGAAGTTTTCCTTAAGGTCCATCAGCTTCTGGCTGATTGTTTCAGCCACATGGGCGTCCGCCAGCCAGGCATGCCTGCCTTCCAGGTCCCGCAGGAAACTGTTGATCATTTCCTCGAGACGGGTCAGGCAACCCGGCAACTGGTCCTGCAAAAGATAAATCTGCGTTGTCAGCCAGGGCAAAACCAGCGGAATCAGAAACAATACCGCCAGCGAAACCATTGCCAAAAAAACATACAGCGCCTTGTCGTGGCTCAATCCCCGGCGCATCAGCATTTCGAGAAACGGCTGGCTGAGATAATAAAAAACCACGGCCAAAACAAGCGGCAGCGAAACCCACCAGACCAGATCCAGCAAAAAGAGGATGGCCAGCGTCCCTCCGATCACGCACAGCCAGACAGCCGGATGCTCCAACCCTGTGACGGACGTTTTCAAGTGTAGCTGCCGGGGAACAACGGCGTGCTGCTTTCCCTCAGGCGCGCGCAATTCAACCGCGCGAGTTGGAGGCTGAGCTTGGCCCCGGTGTGGCCGTGTGTTTCAAGAATGCTCATAAATTCAGGCCGGAAAAACACGAGAAGGCGGGTGTCGGCGGCCGCCACGGCCGAGGCCATGCGCGGGAATCCTTCCAGCAAGGCCATTTCACCAAAATAACTGCCCGGGCCGAGGCGAGCCAATTCGCTTTTGCCACTCGCGCCCTTGCGCTGGATTTTTACTTCGCCCTCAACCACGATATACATTCCGAGGCCCTCGTCCCCTTCGTCAAAAATGACCTCCTCGGCGATGTAATTCCGTTCGTGCAGGATATGTTCCACCCACTTGAGTTCCTGGGTCTTCAGGGTGGAAAAGAGGGCTACCTTTCTCAGGACCGCCAGCCGCTCGGATGCCGCTTCGTTGTTCTTGCCAAAAAGTCCCACGCCTCTATCTACCCGTGCTTTGGCCCCATTGGCAACGTCGAAAATGGCTGAACTTACGGTTATTAGCCCGGATGTGGGTACTCCTCTGTTTTTGCCCGGTCTTTCGACAGGGCACTTTGCAGGGGTTTGCAGGAGCGTGTGAAACATCCGGGCTATGAACAGATTGGACAAGATATTGGAATGTAGAATGTTAGCTAAAACGCCAACGGCGTTTCGTCCTTCAGCCCAGGGTTGATCCGAGCTTGTCGAGGATCTACCCTGGGTAAAATCAAAAAATCATCCCGAACCCTGAAAGTGGTTCCGGCCGCCTCTCGCGCAAGCCCCTCTGCCACAACTCTTTCAGAGTTGGGGACTATTTTGACAGATACCCAGGGCAGGCCCTCGCAGACTCGTGCCAACCCTGGGCTGCAGGACGCTACCCCGAAAGCTTTCGGGGTAGGCCTCCAGTTCATTCCCGCTCAAAACAGCTTTTTTGAAAGGTTTGGTTTCTCGTGATGACGCGCGTGGGCAACCGCGTCCCGGCAGCCCCCATCATTGCGAGGAGGAGGGCATGGCCCGACGACGCGGCAATCCAGAGTCCTGTGCCTCCGATTCCCAAATAAAAAGCTTCCCTCGGATGGGCTTCGTTGGTAACGGAAGGGGATGATTTTCGACGAAACGGTGGAAGGCACCCTGGCTATCCTGCACCTGAAGGGCGATGTGGACCTGCATCACTCGCCCAAACTCCGCGCCGTTCTCCAGTCAAAAATCGCCGTCAAATGCCCTTGTCTCCTGATTAATTTCACGGAGGTCAACTACATCGATTCCTCCGGCCTGGCCACTCTGGTCGAATACTACCAAGGCTGCCGCAATTTTTCCGGGAAAATCGGGCTCGCCGCCCTTTCACCCCGCGTCAAGAGCGTCTTCGATCTCGTGCGGCTTGGGGAGGTGTTTCCCATTTACGTCACCTTGGACGAAGCCCGGAGCGCCTTGGGAAAAACCTGAGCTTTGCCGACTGTGAAGGAATACTTCCAGCTCAACGCTCAAATCCTTTACTGGCTCTTCATTGCGCCGTTTCGCGGCAAGCCATTCAGCATCCCGCAAACTTTTCACCAAATCATCCGCATCGGCGTGCAGGCGTTGCCCATGGCCAGCCTCACGGCGTTCAGCGTCGGCCTGACCCTTGCCATGGAAGCCGCCCGCGAAATGGGCCGGCTCGGCGCCGACAATTACGTCCCGGACCTGGTCTCGCTCACGCTCCTGCGCGAACTGGGCCCCATGCTGATCGCCGTCATTGTCATCGGACGCAGCGGTTCCGCCGTCACGGCCGAGCTCGGCACCATGAAGGTCTCGGAGGAAATCGAGGCCCTGCACGTCATGGCCATCAATCCCGTCCGCTTCCTCATCGTTCCGCGCTTTCTCGCCATGCTCATCATGCTGCCCGTGCTCACCGTGTTCGGAAACTACATCGGCATGGTCGGCAGTTGGACGATCTGCCATTACACGCTCGACATGGACACCGCCACCTACATCTTCCGCTCCCTGGACCGTGTGCATCTGTTTGACCCCTACAGCGGCCTGATCAAAAGTTTTGTCTTTGCCTGGCTCATCATCACCCTGGCCTGCCATTGCGGCCTGACCGTCGAAAACGGCGCGGAGGGCGTGGGGCAATCCACGACGCATTCCGTCGTCTATTCCCTGCTGGCCATGCTCATCGCCAACGCCCTTTTGACCGGAATCTTTTTCTTTGCCTGACATGAAAACCCAAGCCAACTCTTCTCCGCCAGGAGCCAACGAGCCGGTGATCGAAGTCACCGACCTGGTCCGGAAATTCGGCAACCGCGCCGTGCTCAACGGCATCAGTTTCAAGGTCTATAAAGGCGACACCCTCATCATCATGGGCGGCAGCGGCTGCGGCAAAAGCACGCTCCTGCGCCATATCACCGGATCCCTCAAACCCACCTCCGGCTCCATCAAAATCTTCGGGCAGGAAATCGTCGGATTGCCCGGGCCGGAGATCGACAAAATCCGCCGCCGTTTCGGCGTGAATTTCCAGTTCGGAGCGCTGCTCCAGTCCCTCACCGTCGGGGAAAATGTGGCGCTGCCGCTGCGCGAGCACAGCAAGATCGAGGAGAATATCATCGACCTGATTGTAAAAATGAAACTCGAACTGGTCGGCCTCACCGGCTTTGAAAATCTCAAGCCTGCTGAAATCAGCGGCGGCATGCGCAAACGCGTCGGCCTGGCCCGCGCCGTGGCCCTCGACCCGGAATTGCTTTTCAGCGACGAGCCCACCTCCGGTCTCGACCCCGTCATGACCGCCGTCGTGGACAAGCTCACCATGGACCTTACAAAAAACCTGGGCATGACCGCCCTCGTGGTTTCGCACGACATGACCAGCGCCTTCCGGATCGCCACCCGCATGATCATGCTCGGCACCGGCCCGTTGCAGGGTAAAATCATCGCCGAAGGCACCCCCGATGAAATCCGGAATCATCCCGATCCCATGCTCCAGCAATTCATCCGGGGCGAACCGGATGGCCCAATTCCCTTGAAACTATCGAAGGACGACTATATCAAGAGACTCATAGGCTGAAACCGGAACCCGAACCATGAAAAATAAAAACCTCTCCGATTATATCATCGCCGCCGCCGTCATCGGTTGCAGCGCCGTGCTGCTGACAGCCCTGACCATCGCCCTCACCGGCTGGGAAAGCAAGTCCGGCGGAAAAATCATCCTGGTCGATATGCCCTCGGTCATCGGCTTGCGCGAAAACTCGCAGGTGCGTTATGCGGGCGCCCATGTCGGCAAGGTCATGAGCATCAAGCCGCTGGCCTGGAACGAACGCGCCAATCCGAAATACGCCGTGCGGATCATGGTCAAAATCACAGGCCCCATGCCGGATCTCAAAGAGGATTCCATCGCCTCCATCAATTCGGACACCATTCTGGCGGAAAAATTCCTGGATATCTCTCCCGGCTCGCCCGAAGCCCGGAATCTCCCGCCCAACCAGCCTTTGCTCTGCCGCGATGTTGCCAGCTTCGACGACCTTTCGCGCGCGGGCATGAATTCTCTGACCCGGCTGAATGACATTCTGGACAAATTGCAAAACGATCACAGCGATCTGCCGGCGAAGATCAGTTCGATGCTCGATAACGCCGATATGCTCGCAAAAAATGCCGATACACTTGTCAAACAACTCAACGTGGTTCTCAAGGAACACGAACACGACATGGATCAGGGGATCCAGGATTTGCGGGTTGTCATGCAAAACATGAAGGTGGTCTCCACCTACGCCAAGACGCTGAGTGGAACGCTGGCCCACAAACCGTGGCGGATTGTCTGGGGCACAACGCCCAACGAACTTCCCTCGGAAGCTGAAATTCTAAAAGCAGACAAGCCCATCCCGGCAACCATGCCCAAGGAATAGGCGGCAAAAATTCAAAAGTCTCAACTGTACACAACGGGCGCAAATCTACACAGATGAGAAACATGACAGACCGGAATGGGAGCGCGGGCGTCCCGCCTGCTCAGAGAGGCATCCTGCCTCTCGATCATTTTTATGGATTTTTTACAGATGCAGGACTGTTGGGCAAGATGCCCAACAGAGCGGGCGGGACGCCCGCTCTCCGGGAAAATCCGATCCAGGCAGCATAACCCCAACCTGCGCCCATGAGTTCCGCACCCGAGGTCCTGCGTTACAAAGCCCTGATTGAAGCCGCCCGCCGACTCAATTCGGCGATGGACGTCAACGCCATCCTCAGCCAAATCCTGGCCTCCTCGCGGGAAGTCATGGCCGCCGAAGCCATATCGGTTTTCATGGACGACCCCGCCACCGGCGAGCTTGTGCTCCATGCGGCCGCCGGCGACCCCGCCCAGCAGTGGACCGGCGAAACGGACGCCAACGGCGAACCCAAACGCAAAATGACCGAAATCCGCGTGCCCCGCGGAGCGGGCATCTCCGGGCACGTCTTTGAACACCGCAAGAGCATCAACATCCATGATGTCCAGAACGATCCGCGCTTCTACCGCAAAGCTGATAGTGACACCGGCTTTGTCACCCGCTCCATGATCACCGTGCCCCTGCTCACGGGCGACCGTTGCCTCGGCGTCGTGCAGGCGCTCAACTCCATCGACCGTCCTTACTTTGACGACCTCGATCTCGAGATCTTCGAGGGCTTCGCCAGCCTCATCGCCGGCACACTGTTGCGCCTGGAAAACCAGTCGCGCGAAATGTCCGAAGCCCGCGCCCGGCAGGAGCTCGACCTGGCCCGCGAAATCCAACAGTCTTTCCTCCCGCCCCCGCTGCGGATTCTGAACACATGCCAGGTCCGCGTCGGTTACTTCCCCGCGCGCCAAATCGGGGGCGATTTCTATTTTGTCCACCCGCTGGACGAGAACCGCACCCTGATGGGATTGGGTGATGTGACCGGCAAGGGCATCCCCGCCGCGCTGACCATGTCCCGCGCCACGGCGGAAATCAAAGGCCTTGCCGGCGGGCTCAAGGACGACCTGGGGGCCTGGGTCTCCTCGCTTAACACTATAGTAGCGGAAGAACTGAGCGCCGGGCGTTTTATCGGCATGACCTTTTTGCTCTGCGACAGCCGCAGTTCCACAATGCAAATCTGCGCCGCGGGCCAATACCCGCCTGTCTGGTCGGACGCCGCACGTTGGAACCGTCCGGCCATCCCCTCCCAGCTCCCCATCGGCATCCTTTCCGGGTACCCCTACAAATCGGAAACCCTGGCCCTCAAACCCGGCCAAATCTGGGTCTTGTTCTCGGACGGCATCACCGAAGCGCGAAATGAGGCCGGCGAGGAATTCACCGAGGAACACTTTCTGAAACGGCTGCCCCTGGGCCTCAGCGGAGCCCATACCTTTGACCAGGCCATCGAAGGATGGAAGGATTTCGTCGGCAAAGCCGAGCCGCACGATGACGCCTCCCTGCTCATGCTGGACTGGCGCGGCAACGCCCCGGCAAACGACCTCGCGATCAGTTGCCAGACCGAGAACCTCTGCACCGCGCGCACGTTTATCGAGGACTGGGCGAAATACGCCGGGTTTGACGACATCACCATCGGGCAGATCGTTCTGGCAGCAGATGAGGCGACCACCAATGTATTCCGCTACGCATACGGCGGCAAGCCGGGGCCGATTGACTATCATGTTTCCATCGACAACAATCAGCTTGTCATCCAAATCCGCGACCACGGCACACCGGTCGATCCCTCCAAAGTCCAGGGCAGGAAACTGGAAGATTTGCGGCCCGGCGGCTTGGGCGTGGTGCTGTTGCACAAGGTCTTTGGGGAAGTGACCTACGAGCCGCAGCAGGTTGGAACCCTATTGACCTTGAGAAAGAAAATCATGTGATGTCCCTTTTTTCAAGAGCTCTGCGGCCTCGTGGCTTGGGCGGGACGCCCAAGGCTTTTGGACTGCGGCGGCATGCCGCCGCTTTTTATTACGGGCAACATGTCCTCCATGCAAAGCGTCCGCCGCGGCGGACGCACTCCAAAATTTTGGGATGAATACGAAATCAGCAACGGAGAAAGCAGCTTGAAAATCACATTCTGGGGAACCCGCGGCAGCATTCCCACGCCCAGCACCAGTTCGTTCGTCACCAGCCAATACGGCGGGGACACCACCTGCATTTCCGTGGATTGCGCGGGCCATCGCGTGATTCTGGACGCCGGGTCCGGCCTCCGGCTTTTGGGCCTGGAAATGGCCAAGGAAACCGCTCCCATCCAGGCCACCTTCTTTTTCAGCCATGTACATTGGGACCATATCCAGGGGTTCCCATTTTTCATCCCCGGTTTTCAAAAAGGAAACCGCTTTGACTTGTACGGCCCGCACCTGGGCATATCACCGGATTTCGTCGGCAGCATTCTCGAAAAGGCGTTGCGCGGCCAGCAGAATGACCTGAACTTCCCGGTCCAGCTCAATGACATGCCCGCCGAGATGATCTTTCGCGACCTGCCGGAGCGCGCAAAAGTGGAAATCCAGGGCCCGCTCGGACTGGTCAAGGTTTTCTCCGCCCCGCTCAATCATCCCGGAGGCTGTTTCGGCTACCGCATCGAGGAACACCGTCCGGGCCAGGCGGTAAAAGTCCTCGCCTTCGCCACCGACACGGAACATCTGGACGCCGTGAATCCTAACATGCAATTTCTGGCCAAAAATGCGGATGTCCTGATATACGATTGCCAGTACTCACCGGAAGAATACGCCGACGCCAACGGATATAGCCGAAAAGGCTGGGGACATTCCACGTATGAATGGGGCCTGCGAGAAGCCAAGGCCGCGGGCGTCAAACGGCTTGTCATGCACCATCACGACCCGTTGCACGACGACAGCAAGGTGGCAGACATGGAAAAACGGGCTCGCGTCATGGGCAAGGATCTGGGCATCGAAGTCCAGGCGGCAGCCCAAGGCATGGTGCTCGAGCTATAAACCCGATTTGCGGGCAAAATCGTCATCGATCGCGAGAGTTTTGAGCGGAAATGAACACGAGTTATGGCTTACCGCAACGCGGTTGCGTCTTTCAGCCCAGGGTTGGCGCGAGTCAGCGAGAGCCTACCCTGGGTATCTGTCAAAAATGTTCCCAGCGTCTTAATCCCCCTGATTGGGGCAGAGATATTTGAAGGCATAGGCCGCCGCCGCGCCGCCGAGAAAATTGGCCACAAGATAAATCCAGATGCTGCTCGAAGCGCTCAAGCCCATGACCGTGATGCCCAGCGCAACCGCAGGATTAAAGGCGCCGCCGGAAACACCGCCGACGGCAAAGGCCATCACCATGACAGTCGAGCCAATGGCAAGCCCATAAAACGAATTACCGGCCGTGGCTTTTGCCGTGGCGACGTTCAACACGACAAAGGCCAAAGCGAAGGTGCCGAGAAATTCGGCGAGCAACGACGGTCCGATTTCAGGATGACTGGCTTCAACCGAGGGGTTGCCTTTGATGAACTGCACAACCAGGGCGGCCGCCACAGCACCCAGCAACTGGGATGCCATATAACCCGGCACCTCGGAAGCGTTAAGCTTGCCCCGCAAATAAACCGCGAGGCTCACCGCCGGATTGTAGTGTCCGCCGGAAATGTGACCACCCGCATAAACCATGATCATCAGGGCGGCGCCAATGGCCAGGGGGGCCATTGAGGTTGCGCCGGGGTTCATGACAGTATTACCCACGGTAAAAACCAGGAAAAACGTTCCAAGAGCTTCGGTTAAATATTTTTTCATAAGTACTGGGTGTTCTTAAAAATTTAGTCGGGCCTGGGATAAGCAGTCAAGATAGGAAAAGCCGCGCAACTAATGCACTGCCTGCTCAAACCCATGCCCAGGGATAACAAAATAATTCACAAGTCCTTGTGTCTGAAGCAGCCAGAGGGCTGTCCTTGTACGCCGAATTGTTACACAACTCCCGCGTTTTAACCTTGCGATTTTCGGCAAAGTCCTCATCCTTCTGAACTTAGTCGATTGTATCGCTTCAGATTCTGGAAAGTCGTCAGGTCCCCTCAGTGGGTGATGATTTGAAACCCGATAACCGGGAACAGTGTCAGGCCGCATTCGCAGTAAAAGAATCATGGTCCGGCTTGCTTAAATAAGATTTAACCCGCGCATAACCATGCGCGGCCGCGGTTTGGTTATCGCGGCTTATCCCGCAAAACGCACCACCAGCTAAGAATAGAAAGTCATCATCACTATGAGTACAAAATTATATGTCGGGAACCTTGCGTTCCAAGTCACAGAAACCGATCTCCAGGATCTGTTTACACAACACGGGGCCGTCAGCGAAGTGCATGTCGTCCTCGACCGCGTTACCGCGCGCCCTCGCGGCTTTGCCTTTGTCACGATGGCTGACGCCGAAGGCGCCAAGGCAGCCATTGAAGCGCTCGACGGAAAAGATTTCCAGGGCCGCACCCTGACGGTCAATGAGGCCCGTCCTCCTGAACCCCGCAGCTTCGGCGGCGGCGGTGGTGGTGGTGGTGGCCGCGGTTTCGGTGGCGGCGGCGGCGGCGGTGGCCGTGGTGGCAAACGCGATTTCGGTCGCGGTGGACGTCGCTAAACCCCGGTTCAAGCTTGAACCTGCGAACCGCCTTTCCGCGGATTCGCTGCTGGGTTTTTAATTAAATCCCGTTATTCGTCCGAAAGGGCGGATGGCGGGATTTTCTTGCATCGTTTTACAGCCAGCCCGGTGCTTTTCTCGCATGGAGCCACAAGCACGGAGGGCGAACAAATTTTTAACCGCGAAAAGAAGGATTCGAAGCAGATGCTCTATTTATTTCTTGTCCGTGATTTTCGTGTGTTTCGTGGTTTACTAAAAGTATTCTGTCGTTCCCCTCATTTATCTGTGTCCATCCGTGTTTATCCGTGGTTCAGGCTTCTTGTCCCCTTTCGTGTCTTTTCAGGGGTAACCGGGTTGACTTTGGTCCCTGATGTTTCATATTTATCCCATGAAAAGGAATTGCCTCATACTTGGGATTCTCCTGATGGCCGCCGGAGCGCAAGCGTCCGATTTCAACGCGCCCTCCAAGAAAATCCCCATGCTGAAGCAGGTACCCGAAGCCAGGCACGAGGAAGTTTTGAAGCCCAGGGCTTCTGGCGTCATTATCATGATGTCGGAACACGGGCTGCAGGTTTTCAGCCCGCTGGCTCCGATGAACTTGGGCATTGGGGAGAAAATTCTGACCCGGAGCGCCTCACTGGATCCCCGCCCTGCGAACCCGCTGGATGACACCAAGCCGTTTGGCGGCATGAGCCTTATCGGGTTTGAATTTTAATTTTTCTTTCGCAAGGTTGGGCGGATTTATGCGCAGGCACGTCTCCGTGCCGGTTGACATGTGATTGTCTGGTTTTAATGGAGGATGTGTTGAATCGTTTCATCGGGCTGGATATAGGCTTCGTAGATGCGCAGGAGTTCGAGTGCGTCTTCCAAGGTGCCCCATTCCGGTCCTTTACCTTCCAGCAGGCGGGTGGTGAAATGGATGACTTCCGGCGCGTAGCCCAGCAGGAAGAGAGCTTTGTTATGAGGCTGGCCCAGCGAAAATTCCGGCTCCCAATGTCGCGGCGCATTTTCGTCCGCAAACAAGTTGAAATAATCCCCCGACCGTCCGTAATCGGCTTGCTGTGACGCCTTGCGATAATGAGTCAGGCGCAGGTTGTTTTCCAGCACGACATTTTCGCCTTCGCCAATCACCTCGGTCCTTTCCAGAAAGGAACCCGTGGATTGCCCGGCGCTGAACGTCAAATTGCCCACGGCGCCGCTCTTAAAGCGCAGGGAAACCGATGCCGCGCCGTTGACGGTGTTGCGGTTGGTGAAAATCCAATCGAGATCGCCGCACAGGAATCTCAACAGGGAATGAGGATGTACCATGTGATCGAGAAACCCCGCCATTTTTTTTGCATCGGCGCGGTCTTCAAACGGCGGCAGATCCTGGGGGTAACGCGCCGTGATGGAAGTCACCCGGCCAAACTCGGGACGGCTGATGATTTCCTTGATTTTTTGGTTGGCCGGAAAAAACATTTTTTTGAACCCGACGCCGGTGTGGCGCCCGGTTTCCCGGCTGACGCGCATCATCTCCTCCACCTCGGACGAGGAAGCCGCGGGCGGCTTTTCGATCCAGGCATGAGCGCCGGCCCGCATGCAATCGATGGCCAGTTTCGGATAACGGGGGCGCCCATATTCGTCGTAATTTGTGACGATGAAAACCAGGTCCGGTTTTTCCTTCGCCAGCATTTCGCGGTGGTCCGTATAAGCCGATTCAGCGCCGAAAATTTTCGCGCAATCCGTTGCGCGCTTTGCATCCAGATCGCACACGGCAGTCAGGTTTACAGGCGCATACTGAAAGGTCGGGAAGACATTGCGGCAGGCGTGGCCGCCGCAGCCAATGAAGGCCGTTTTTAATTTTGCCGGGTATTCGTAGTTATACAGAATATTAAATTTGTTCATTTATGCTCCTTGGTAAGGTTCTGCCAAAATCGCCACGGTCGAAACAGGCACCCTGGGTGTTCCGCCCGGTCTGCAGGCGCCCAGAACGTAAACGGGTTGATTCATAACAATGGCGATGGCCTTTATTCACCGACCGTTTGACGGTCCGCCGAGGAAAACGCGATGAACAAAACCGCCTCGGTTTCTCCTATATTTGTGGCGTGATGCCAGATGTTGGGCGGGACGGTCACGGTATCGCCCTCGTTCATTTGCGCTTTTTCCCCACCAGGACCGGTATGTTCAATCCGTCCCTGGATGACCACGAGAATTTCAGTGCAATTCGGGTGGTAATGCCGCGGGTTGCCCTGTCCGGGCTTGAGAATGCAGCGGCCGACGGTCATTTCCGTTGAGTTGCCTAACGACAGCCCGGCAAACCAGGTCAGGTTCCCCCAGTCGAAGTCGCTTTTTGTGGCTTGTGGATATGTGAGAAGTCGGATGTCTGTTTTCATAGTGTTATGACTTTGCCTTCCCGGGCGGATTTGCGGTGGCGTCATAAAACATCTCATGTAATTCCACCCGCTTTCCTTCCGACAAAAGCGCCGCCTCATAGACCGCAACCACGTCGCGGGCAAACTCCAGCGAGCCGTCGTGCCGACGTGGGCCGCCCTGCACCTGATCGCAAAAAGACCGCAGACTGCCATAGACGCCCTGGGTCATCAGCGAGACGTTCTCCAGCGTTGAGAGAGTGTTCTGCGGCTCCCAGACAATGGCGCCCTGCTCAAAACCGCCCGGCGCGTAGGAGGTCGATACGCCATACTCAAGCCTGGCGCCACGCTGATAAGTGATTCGCAGGCAATTATCGAGCACCAGATTCGCGTCATTGGCATAGACGGTGTACATCTCATGGGGTTGAAAACGGCCGCCGCTCACAGCATGCAAAGTTCCAATCGCGCCTCCTGAGAACTCCAAAATGACTACTGAGGTGTCATGGCGTCCGTGATGCACCGTCACCGCCTCAACCGCGCCTCCCAACGCAATCATGAACGACAGCGGATGACATCCATTGCCCAGCCAGTTGGTAAATCGTCCCTCGCGCAGGACGGCCGGACCGTCGGCCGGCACCACGACCGGATACTGCGCCAGAATCGAACGCAACGGCTGGTGTTTCTCCTGGGCCAGAATCTCGCGGAACTTTTCAACCGCAGGCATGAACACCTTTTTGAAACCCACAACGGCCACCCGGTCGCCGCGCTTTCGCAACATCTCCTCGATTTGCGTGAGCCGCATCGCAGCAGGCTTTTCCATCCACACATGCAAACCGGCTGCAAATGCCTCGCACGCGAGAACGGGATGTTGCGCGGGGCCGACGCAGAGGATCACCACATCGAGCTTTTCATTGCGGTACATTTCAGCGTTGGAGGCATAGCATCGGCTCACACCGTACTCACCCGCAGTACGCTGCGCCAACTCGAGATTCACGTCGCAGAACGCCTGCACGCGCACGGGCAAATAATGCAGCGCCGGAAGAATGTTGCGGTAGCAGTGGGATCCGACGCCCACCACTCCTACGTTCAGTCTGTTTTGGAAATCCCGTTGGTAACTCATGGCATGGTTCCTTTCGTATATGCCGCATCAGCCTTCGGCGATCACCTTTCTCAGAAAGGCCATGTCGTTCTGAGTCACATTTGAGTAATCGACGCCGGGCTTGTGGTCTCCGTGACTGGAGTTCAGGCACCAGACGGGGCTGATCGCGTCACGCAGCACCTGCCGGGCAATGTCTTGCACCGGCCAGGAGGCATCAGCGAGGCTCGATTTCCATTTCAGCGATCCGCCCGGGGTTTCGCTCTGTCCGCCCTTGAAATGGACGTAGTTCATCCACGGCTTGAGTTTGTGATAGACTTCAAGGGACGGGAAGGTTCCATTGCTCCAAAGATTTTGAATGTCCCAGGTGAAGGTCGCAGTCCTTGGCCGGTCAAGCCGCTGGAAGAAATCAATGATGTTCTCCACATTGCCAAAAAGGCAGTCGTGGCATTCGTTCTCGATGGTGGTCTGGAAGCCGGCTGCCGAGATCTGATCCACCGCCTCGCGATAAAGCCCGATCATCCAGTCTGGGAAACGCCCGCTGCCTCTTGGGTCTAGCAAGCGAATCAGCTTGGGCTTCACCATCCGGGCGACTGCCAGCGTCCGCGGAAGGGCGGCCAGGGCCGAGTTACGGAAATGCGCTTCGCCCGGTGTCAGAGGTTCGTGAAAGAGTATCGTTGAGAAACAATAGGCGCTCAGTCCGCGCCGCTGCATTGCGCCGACGAGGCGTTCGGCCTCATCGGGATTCAGGTCGATGATCGATTTGCCATAGACTTGATCCTTGAGGTCCAAATCCTTGAGGCCCCATTCCACATGCCGGTCCAATGCCGGCTCGATCTCATGGCCCGCCATTGCGTTTAACATTGTCAGTCGCGGTTTCATTTTTGGCTTTTCCGCCTTGTGCGAGGAGAAGATTTTTTCGACGGCAGGGCGCGTCCGGTGAAGACCGCGAGATATTTGACCTTGGCCGTCAAAGGCTCCAGATCATGTTCCTCCTCGGAATTGAAATAGAGGGAATCTCCGGGGCCCAGGGTGTGGGTGGTGTCGCCCACCCGGTAACGCATCCGGCCCTCCAGAACATAGACAAATTCCTCACCGCAATGAGCCAGGACTCCCCGTTTGATTTTGCCCCGCTCGGCAGTGAAAATAAACGGCTGCATGATTTTATCCGCGCGTTTCGCAGCCAGGAGGTAAAATCCATAGCCCTTGTCCGTCTGTGCAGCCGCGCTATGGGTCCGCTCCCGGGCCAGACTTAGGACCGTCGGGGAATCCTGGCCGCCATCGAGAAGATTTCCCAGGCTGACGCCGAGTGCTGCGGCAATCTTAGTGAGTGTCGCCACGGGCGGCGTCGTTTTTCCCGATTCGATCTTGGAAAGGAGGCTGACGGTGAAGCCGCAGCGTTTCGAAATATCCAGCAAAGTCCGTTGCTGGCGCAGGCGCAGCCTGCGGATTCGCGAGCCCAACTCATTCATCGAATCCATCCTGATGGAACAAGGGTGTAATTCAAGTACTATTCTTGATATTCAAACAGTTTGAATTTGATTGGGTGCGAAAACAAGGGGGCCGCCGGGCGCATCGAGGGTTGACCCGGATGCAGTTGCGCCCTTATTCCGCGCGGCCTTTTGGCAAGACCCTTTGGAGGGCTTTCCAGAGGCGGGTGAAACATCCGCGCTAAGGCAACAGCACCAGCGCATGCATCATATAGTCGGTCCACTGTTGCCAGGTCAGGATTCCTTCCAGGCTGGAACCATCTTCATAGGGGCACCAGACCTTCAATCCATCCGCGTCCGCGTCCAGGAGCAGCATGCAGTGGTAAATCGCGGATAATTCCCCGTCCACAAGCATGCGTTCCGTGTAAAGAAAAATTCCGCTGACATGCCGGTCGCCATAATGACTTTGATACTTTAGCACCAGATCCTTGTCCACGGTTACGATGCTGTTTTTTGCAATGCCCAAATCCCGGGCAATCTCCAAAATCGAAAACTCATTGGTCGAACCGGGTTGCCGGAACCAGGAGGTGTATTTTCTCGAAAACTCATCCAGGAAATCGGCTTCGGCGATATCGCGGCCATTCCGCCCCGCCAATTCGATCAGACAGCGGCATGCATTTCCAAATGTGTTAAGGTTTTGCATATGAATACCTGTCCGGCGCCGTCTAACGCAGATCGGAATATAAAAGCGAAACTCTAAATATCAGGATTTCTCCAAATGCTAATCCCCCTGAATTTTTATCACCATGAGCTCATCCAAACTGCCTGATGTAATTCTGGCCTCGGGTTAAACGAAGAGCGAGTCAAATAAGCGAGGACATATCGCATATTCATCCGTTCGCACATTCCCGCTGGCTTTTACAATGGCCTCTGCTAAATTGCAGTCATGTCCCTAACCCGGATGCGAATGCCTCACCCGCTTCTGAAAAGCCCTCAAGGTACTGGACAAGAAGAGGGTAACCAAGCATCCGGGTTAAATGCAAAACCGTCTGAATGGGATTTTTTATTGAAACATAAACTCCAAATTTTGAGGCGGTTTTGCAATAGCCTGCATGCTCCCGGAGTTTTCCTTCCTCCTCGCAGGAAAGAAAGACATGCGGCGCAATTTCCAAAGAAGACTGAGGCATGCAGGCTAAAGCATCTGGTTTTGGGAGTTGGTTTTGCGTGTTTATCCCTCGCGCTCACTGCAGCCGCCGGCGACAAGGATTTCGGGCGCGACCCCGAAGCCATTTATTTCAGCGATCTTGGCGACCAAAAACCCATTATCCTCAAGGTCGAAAAAGTCGTCGGAGTTTATGCCGACCGGAACCTGAGCGCCTACATGCGCAATTTCCAGGCAGGCGATGACGTCCAATTGCTGGCCTATAACCCCGATGCCTACTTTGTCAGGCACCTCAAAAGCGGATACGAAGGCTGGGTGGCAAAGGAAAATCTCAGTAAAATCGACAAAGACCAGTTGGACACCCTTCTCGCGCGTGTGGAGGAGGAACGAAAATTTGCCGATGCCATAAAAAGGAAGGAGGTCCTGCCCGGCATGACGTTCGACCATGTCAAGGCTGCTCTGGGCAAGCCCACCAGCAAAACCTTCAGGCAGGATGAAAACGGGCGTTTTGACAAATGGTCGTACATCGATTACGAAACCCGTTATGTAAGCCAGCCGTATTTTGATTCCCGGCAAGGCGCTTATGTCAACTTGCCCGTGGCAATCAAGGTCGCCGTGGGATCTCTCAACGTGGAATTCAAGAGCGGGCGGGTCACGGCCATTGAACGCACCCGTGACAAAAACGCCGGGGCAAATTAACCCCAGAGCTGCCGGTCCAGGGAACGGTATTGCACCGCTTCACTGACATGGTCTGTCGTGACCTGTTCGGAATCCGCCAGATCCGCTATGGTGCGGGCGACTTTTAAAATCCGGTCATAGGCCCGCGCGCTGAGGTTCATATTCTCCATCGCATACTTGAGAATGTTCCGGCTGTCGTTGTCAATCGGGGCAAAGGCCTGGATTTGTTTGGGCCCCATCAGCGCGTTGCACCAGATCGCTTTTCCCGAAAAACGCCTTCGCTGGAGCTCACGCGCCTTCTCCACCCGTTCACGGATCGTCCCGGTGCTTTCACCCGAAGGAGCGGAAAGCAATTGCTCATGTTTGAGCGCCGGGACCTCAACGTGCAGGTCAATCCGGTCGAGCAGCGGCCCGGAAATCCGGTTCAAATAGCGTTGAACAGCAGTTGCCGAAACCCTCCCTTTTTGCGCATCCCCGGAACTGCCGGTGGGCGTCGGATTCATCGCCCCGACAAACATAAACCGCGCCGGAAAAGTCAGCGTTCCCGCCGCGCGCGAAATCGTCACTCTCCCGTCTTCAAGCGGCTGGCGGAGCACCTCCAGGGCCGAGCGCTTGAATTCCGGCAATTCGTCCAGAAACAAAACGCCGTTGTGCGCGAGGCTCACCTCGCCCGGCATCGGCTGGGCCGAGCCGCCTATCAATCCAATATCAGAAATTGTGTGGTGTGGAGAACGAAACGGACGCACAGCGACCAGCGCCTGCCCCGCCGGCAAAAGTCCAACCACACTGTGGATCTTGGTGGTTTCGAGAGCTTCCGGCAGGGACATGCGGGGCAGGATGCCGGGCAGGCGCTTGGCCAGCATGCTCTTTCCCGAACCCGGCGGGCCGATCATAAGCAGATTGTGGCCTCCCGCCGCGGCGATCTCCAGCGAGCGCTTGACGCTTTCCTGGCCTTTCACATCCGCAAAATCCAGATCGTTGTCATAGGCCGTCCCATTTTCAAACAGGCCTGTGCGATGAGGCGAGGCGGCAATCTCGGTTTTTTCCTCCAGAAACTCGGATGCCGATCTGAGGTTTTTGACCGGATACACATTCAGACCCTCAACCACCGACGCCTCGGCTGCATTCTCCACCGGCACCAGAATGCCTCCGAAGCCGGCCTTTTTTGCCAGCAACGCAATGGGCAGCACTCCTTTCACCCGCCGCACCGCACCCGTCAGTGCCAGTTCCCCGACGGCCAGCAGCCTTTCTTTGCGGTCATTCCGGCATTGCCCCGATGCCAGCAAAATTCCCAGGGCTATGGGCAGATCAAAACTGGGGCCTTCCTTGCGGAGATCCGCCGGAGCCAGATTGACCGTGACGCGGTTCCCCGGATGATTGTAGGCGCTGTTGAGAATGGCTGTGCGGACGCGGTCGCGCGATTCCTTGACGGCTGTATCGGGCAAACCGACCACGACGAATTCCGGCAAGCCCTGGCCCACGCAGGCGCCGACATTGACTTCGACTTCCACCGGGAAGGCCTGAACTCCAACCACGGACGCGGATTTGATCTGCGAAAGCATGAACAACCTAAACTTTTAATAAACGCAACTGTTGTTGAAATAACGCTACTGGAATGTTACGAACAGGTTACATATGAAGTGCCGTCGATTTTGTTTTTCCATTGGAAATTCTCAACGTCCTCTGGCATGATCCGCCCATGCGATCCCATTATTTTACGTTCATACTACTCCTGGTTGCGCTAACTCAGGGAGGCTTCAATCCGGCCGTGGCCGGAGAACTCGATAACCCGACCTTCATCCTCCATCTCGAAAGGTCCCACACCAAACAACTCAAGGACGATGCCAAATTGGGGCATGGCAAAACAACCGACACCACCATCAGCTTCCTGCTGGATGTTAGCAACCTGCATCCAAATCCCACCGATGAAATCCAAGCCCGGGTCTGCGTGGTCACCGAGCCTAATGACTGGAAAGACAAGCCCACCCTGACAGCCAGTATTTTGCCGGCAAAAACCGGCCTCAAGGCCGATGCTCAAACCACAGTCACGCTGAATATTGGCGAGTTGGAGGTAAAAGAGCTGAATACCACCAATGTAAATACCAACATGCTGTGGCGCGGTGGCACCAAATTGGCCGGATATCAAGTCGATATCACTTATAAAGGCCAGGTCGTGCTGACGGAAAACAGCGGCGGCGCGAAAGCGCACAAGGCGATTGAAGACCTGCTCGCCGGCAATAAATAGCGCGCTGCAATGGGAATCAAGGCTGGCTTCCCGGTTTCTCCGGTATCGGATGTGCCGTATAAGATTCATGAGTCTTATTCCGATACTGCAAACGGGCCCGCGTCATACGCTCACGCAGGCCGCCCTGTTTGAGAAAATCCTTCTCCAACCGGCGGAGCTGCTGGTCGAGCAGATAGTTCGTCTGGTGGATGAGGCAAAGCGCAATATTGGCCACGACTTCCGGCGGGCGGGTTTCCACATAAGTTCTATAAGTCTCATAGGACTGGTGAGGCTGGCAGCCGAGTTTGCGGACAAATAGAGCCTCCTTTGAGTTCTTATCCCAGATTCCAAAATCCCGCACCCGCAGAAAATCCCGGTAATCCAGGAGCAGTTCTTCCAGGCTTGCGCGGGCCACATTCGTGAGCTTGAGCTCCATTTCCTTGGAAGTGCCGGAGGCTTTGCTGGCCTCGGCAATGTTTTGTTTGCCGGATCGTGAGGCCTGCACCATCTGGTCTATGGTGCGGTCGCCTTTTCTGAGGAAACGTTGGCAGAAGCGGAAGGTGAGGTCATACACCAGCTCCGCTTTCTGGTAGGAAAGCAGTTCGGCATAGTTGCCGTGCGGGGGGAGAAGGTTTTCTTCAGACATGGGTCATGTGCGTCATATTGGACTTATTTTTAGAAATCTGCTGATTCCCATTATTTCTCATACCGCTCCTCACGAATTCCGCCGCGTCAATTCAAACGCTGCCGGGATCAGATGGCACTCCGGCGGCCCGCTCGATTTGAGAAAAACTTCCACCACATCAAAACGCACCGGCATGTCCTGCAGCTTGATTTCCTCCAGATATGCCATGGCCGTGCGCAGTATGCGGCGTTGCTTGGACGGCGTGACCGCTTCCGCCGGTGAGCCCCACGATTCCGGGCTGCGCGCCTTGACTTCCACAAACACCAGCACCCCTTTATGCCTGCAAACAAGGTCGATTTCCCCCCAGCGCGAACGGTAGTTGCGCACCAGCGGCTTGTAGTGTTGCCGCTTCAGGAAAGCACAGGCGGCTTCCTCGCCAAAATCTCCGCGCCCCTTGCGGTCACCCGGCAAACGAGAGTAGGCGCTGCGCCACGGGGGCAAAACTGCGGCGATGGATGGGGCAAGGCCCCAGGCGTTCCAAAGCCTTTTGGTGGACGGCAGTTCCGTATCCTTTGTGGCGGGCAAATCCATAACCGGGGAATTGCGCTTCCGCCTCTTCCATCAGGCGGTCGCGGGTTTCCTTGGCCAGAATTGAAGCAGCGGCAATCGACGGACATTGTGAATCTCCTTTGACAATTGCGTGAATTTTCACGGGAAGCTTCGGCATCTGCGAACCGTCAATCAGGGCCAGGTCCACCATCACTCCCACGCCCGCCAATGCGCGGGCCATGGCCAAAAAAGTCGCCTGCAATATATTTACGCGGTCCACTTCCTCGACGCTCGCCTGACCCACCGCCCAACTCAACCCGTCGGCCCCAGAAATTTCGGCATACAAACGACGACGCTCGGCACGGGACAATTTTTTGGAATCGTTAAGCCCCTCCGGCCAGGTTTCATGCTTCAGGAAAACGCAGGCCGCCGCTACAACAGGCCCCGCAAGACAACCTCGCCCGGCTTCATCAATGCCCGCAATCACCCTTGCCCCGGACTCAAGGGCCTTGTGTTCGTAATGCCAGGAAAGCCCGCTTTTCATGCCTCAAGAATGAAGCACGCCTTATTTCTTTTTCTTGGCGGCGCGGACCGGCTGCTTGCTCTTTTCTTCCGACTTCACTTCCATCGCGCCCTTGAGGCCGCGCAGGTAATAAAGACGGGAGCGGCGCACGCGTCCGGCGATTTCAACAGCAATTTTTTCGATGAACGGAGAATGCAGCGGAAACACGCGCTCCACACCCTCGCCATAGCTGATGCGGCGGACCGTGAAGGTCTCGTTCAGGCCGCGGCCTTTGCGCGCGATCACAACGCCCGAATAATTCTGGATGCGTTCCTTGTCGCCTTCCTTCACGCGGGAGGAAACCTTGATGGTGTCGCCCACCTTGAATTTGGAGACGTCCTTTTTTAACTGTTCACTTTCGATTTTGTCTATCACGTTCATCGCATATACCTTCCAATTTTTCACTCGCGAGCAGATCCTTGCGGCGTTCCAACGTCCGCCGGTCGGCCTGCTCTTTTCTCCACGCGGCAATGGCCGCATGATTGCCTGTCATCAAAATCTCCGGGACCTTTTTGCCCCGAAACTCCTCCGGACGCGTGTACTGCGGCCCTTCCAGCGCCGCCTCCGGTCCGAATGAATCCATTCTCGCCGAATCTTCGTTCCCCAGCACCCCGGGCAACAACCGCACCACCGCATCAATCACCACCAGGGCGGCAATCGTGCCGTTCGTCAGCACATAATCGCCAATCGACAATTCCTCGTCGATCCAGCCTTCGCGCACCCGTTCGTCGATGCCTTCATAATGTCCACTGACAAAAATCAACCGTGGCAGCTTTGCATACTCCAAGGCCTTGGCCTGGTCAAAGCGGGCGCCTTCGGGCGTCAAATAAATCACACGCCCCTTTCCCGGCCCCATTTCCTGCACCGCTTCCAAACATTCCACCAGAGGCTCGCACTTCATCACCATCCCGGGACCGCCCCCGAACGGACGGTCATCCACCGTGCGATGCTTGTCGTGCGCATACTTGCGAATGTCATGCACTCCGACTTGTACCTGGCCGCCCTGCTGCGCCCGTTTCAAAATACTCGATTGCAACGGGCTCTCCAGCATCTCCGGAAACAGCGTCAGAACATCAATTTTCACGCCTGTTCCGAAGGGCCCGTTTCCGCAATCTCAACAAAAATCCGTTTGTCCGTTTTGACCGATGCGGCATTGCACAGGTTGCGGATCGCGGAAATGGTTCTTCCCTTCTTTCCGATCACCCGCCCGACGTCCTGCGGGTTCAAATGCACCCAATAGGTCGAGCTGTCAGGCCTTTCCTCCACCTCGACATCCACTTCTTCCGCATGCTGCACAAGGGAGGAAACGACAAACTCCACAAAATACTTCATAGGCGGTGCCGCGCGCCATCGGGATTAGCTCGCCGCGGCGGCGGTTTTGTTGCGGGCCTTTTTAATCAGGGTTCGCACCGTGTCGGAGGCTTTCGCACCCTGGCCGATCCAGTAATCGATGCGTTCCAGCTTGAGCGCCGACTCCTGGTTTTTCTCAATCGGATCATACGAGCCGATCATTTCAATAAACTTGCCGTCGCGGGGGCTGCGTTTGTCGGCCACCACAATACGGTAGAAGGGCCGGTTTTTGGTCCCTTCACGACGAAGACGAATTACTACTGCCATAAGATCTTTCCTCTGCTGTTATTTGCCGGCCTGGCGGGTCATCCCGCCCAACAAGCGCTTCAATTTATTCTCCTGGTTTCCACCCCGGGCCAACTGTCCGACCATTTTTTTCATCGTGCGGAACCGTTGCATCAGCTCATTGACTTCCGTCACGCTGGTACCGCTTCCCGAAGCGATTCTTTGGCGCCGTTTTGCATTCAAAACGTCCGGCCGCCGCCGTTCCTGCCTGGTCATGGAGCAAACGATGGCTTCCGTCCTCTTGAACACATTATCGTCCAGAGAGAAATGTTGAATACTACCCATGCCGGGGACCATGCCAAGAAGATTTTGCAAAGGCCCAAGCTTTTTCAGTTGTTTCATCTGATCCAGAAAGTCCTGCAGGTCAAATTCCGCCTTGAACAGCTTTTCCTGCATCCGGGAGGCGTCCTCCAAATCAATCTGTTCCGTGACCTTCTCAGCCAGGCCATAAAGGTCTCCCATGCCCAGCAATCGCTGTACCAGCCGTTCGGCGCGAAAGACTTCAAACTGATCCACCCGCTCGCCCGTGCCCAGAAACTTCAACGGCATCCCCGTGACGCTTTGCAGTGAAAATGCCGCCCCGCCCCGGGCATCCCCGTCAAACTTCGACAATACAATCCCGGTCAGCGGCACCTGTTTCTGAAAGGCCTGCGCCACTTCCACCGCACTTTGGCCCAAAGCCGCATCGGCCACCAACAAGGCCTCCTGCGGGCGAATCTGGCCCATGGCCGACTTTAACTCCTCCAGCAGCTCTTGGTTGATCTCCGTTCGTCCGGCCAAATCATAAATCACGGCATTGTAGGTCCCTTTCGTGGCCTCAGTCGCGGCGGATGCCAGGTGGCCGGCAAGAGTCGCACCAGCTTCTGGGGCGAACACATCAATGCCGTTTTGCCGGCCCAGGGTCTGCAACTGTTGCACGGCCGCCGGGCGCATCAAATCCCCCGCCACCAGCAGCACCTTTTCTTTTTGCTTTTTGAGATGGAGCGCCAGCTTGGCGGCCGTGGTGGTCTTGCCCGCGCCGTTCAAGCCGCACAACGCGATCCGCAAGGGACGTTCCGAAGCCAGGCCTTTGTCCCCGCCCTGAAAAATCGCCAGCAATTCATCATGGACGATTTTGACAAATAAATCGCCGGGCCGGATGCTGTTGCGCACCTCCTCGCCCAGCGCCTTTTCCTTCACCCGGTCGCAAAACTGTTTGGCCACCTGGTAATTCACATCGGCGGCCAGCAAGGCGAGACGCACCTCGCGAAGCGCTTCCGATATGTTGGAATCCGTCAGCTTCCCATACCCGCGCAGGGTTTTGAAGACGCTTTGGAATTTTTCTGAAAGCTGGTTTAACATCGTTCCAGTTTAAAGTTTGAAGTTTCAAGTTTTAAGCTTGGCGCGCAATCCCTCCATCCTCTTCGGGAGCGCGGGCATCCTGCCCGCACCGTTGCGCATCTGGAACACTCGCGATTTATCGGAGTTGCGCAACGGATGCCTTTCAATCCGTTCCCCTCAGGGTGTGTTCCGAGCTTTGACTTCTGCATTCTGAATTCTAAATTCTAAATTCTAAATTCTATTTTTTTCCGCGTCTTTGCGACTTACGCCCTCTGCGTTAAAATTTAAAATTACTTTTCCCCGAATTCCGCCTCAATATGTTCCAAAATCACATGCAGAATCCACGTATGGATTTCCTGCACGCGCGCGGTATTGTTGCTCGGCACGATCACTTCGTAATCCGCCTGGCCCTTGGCCTTGCCGCCGCCCTTGCCCAGGAACGCAACCGTCTTGACCCCCAGCTTTTTCGCCGTTTCCAGCGCCTTCAATTGGTTGGCTGAATTGCCGCTGCCGCTGAACAGCACCAGGATGTCGCCGGGCTTGCCCAGGGCCTCCACCTGCCGGCTGAAAACCGCCTCGTAACTCCAATCGTTGGCGATGCAGGTCAAAGCCGTCACGTCCGCGACCAGCGAGATCGCCGGAAGCGCCCGCCGGTTGCCCCGGTAACGCCCCACCAGTTCCTCGGCCATGTGCAGCGCATCCGCCGCGCTGCCGCCGTTTCCGCAGGTCAGGAGCTTGTTCCCTTTGTGAAAACAGTCCGCAAATACGGGCAGGATGGCTTCCACATGGGGCAAGACCGATTTGAAACGCTGGACAACCTCGTTCAATTCCTCCAATTGTTCTTGTAAGCTGGGCATAGGACTACGTTTCTAGCGCGGCCTTCCAATTTGTCATGAAGATTATCGACCGTTATTTGGTTGTGACGCTGGTGCTGCCTTTTCTCTTTTGCTGCGCCAGCCTGTATTTCGTTTTTGTCGTTATCGACCTGTTCGACAACGTCAGCGATCTGGTCCATGCCCACAGCAGCCTGTGGAACCTGGTTCTGATCTACCTGGTGCTGATCCCGCAGGTGGCGCCGGTCATTCTGCCGTTTGCCTTTTTTCTTTCCTGCGTCTATGTCCTGAGCAACCTTTCCGCGCACAAGGAACTGGTGGCCATGATGAGTGCCGGACTCAGCCTCGCCCGCCTTTCCATCCCCTTTTTCCTCCTGGCCCTGGTGGTCAGCTTTATCCAATACCTGTTGTTGCTGGACCTTTCACCCACAGCCGAAAGTCGTCGGGAGGTGCTGATCGCGAACCTCCAGCAACAAGGGAAATCGCCCAATGTTTTCAAATCCATCATTTATAAAAATCCGCAGACCGGGACGATGTGGTACATCCACGAAATTGATATCGCAAACGGAACCCTGAAGCAGGCGGAGATTGTACTTCCGGATGAATTGGGCCGCGACAAGGTAAAGTATTTCGTGGCCCAGGGCCAATACCGCGGGCATTACTGGGATTTCGTCGGCATCCGCAAGGTTGAATTCAAAATCGACGGCAACAGCCTCCCACCGGTCGATCTCAGCCGACTGGACGCCTACGACCTGACGGAACCTCCTGAACAAATGGTGGCCGATTTAAAACCGCCGGAGGAATCCACCTGGCCCGATCTGTATCGATTCATCAATGCGCGCTACCAACCCCCCGCCAACCGCATGGCGCCTTACAAAACGGAACACTACAATCGCACGGCCTATCCGCTTCTGGCCCCGGTGCTCTGCCTCTTCGCGTTTGCCCTCAGCATTGTCCACGACCGCAAAAGCCGCACGGGCGCGGTGTTTAACTGCATTGTGGTTCTGATTGTGGTTTTCATCTTTCAAAAAGTTTCAATCGGCCTCGGCAACGGCACCCGGCTTTCGCCGTTCATGGCCGGGTGGAGCCCGATTCTGGTTTTTGGGGCCGCAGGTCTGGCAATGTTCGCGGCCAAAGTCGGCTGGACCTGGGAAGCTGTTTCGTTTTTAAGAACGTCCGGTTACTGGCCGGATAGAAATCAAAATTAAGAATGAGGAATGTGGAATTCAGAACTAAAATCAAAAAAGATTTGCCATGAACATTCCAAAACTCTGCATTTCATCTGTGGAAAGTGCGTCCAACAAAACCCCCTTTTCTTCCCCCTTGTCAGGGGGATGTCTGCTGCTTTCCTTATTTGCGTTCATCCGCGTTCATCCGCGGTTAAAATGCTTCTTTTCGTGCCTTGGCGTCTTCGTGGTTGTTTTCGCCTTCACATTTTCAACACCCGCCCCGGTCCACGCCCAAAGCCAGCCTGAAATGAACGCCGAAGCCGCTGCGCGGTTCGAAAAATACGACAAGGAACTGAACCGCGTTTATCAGGGCATCCTCAAAGGCCTCGACGCCGAGGGGCAAAAGAAATTGAAAGCAGCCGAGGAAGCCTGGATCAAATACCGCGACGCCGAGGCGGCCTTCCAGGCCGACAGCGAACGCGGAGGCTCGCTGTCGAACTACATCTATCTCGACACCCAAGCCACCCTGACCAAGGCGCGAATTGACGCTTTGAAAAAAGGCGGCGGATAGAAATCATTCACCGCAGTTGCGGAGAACTCTGAGGCAAGATAGTTCTTCGTTCGTAGTTCTTTGTGATTTGCTGTCTTGGCAGTTCAACTCTTTTACTCCGTGACTCGGTGGCTCCGTGAGAGAAATAGGCTCTACTTGGCGGTCTTTGCGCGAAATATGATTTATGTGGGCGCGACAGGAATCGAACCTGCATGGATTGCTCCAAAGGAACCTAAATCCTTCGCGTCTGCCAATTTCGCCACGCGCCCCGCTAATTCCCGAATTTCCCGCCTTTTGACCCCCAAGTCAAGGCAGCCCTGTTCATGGGCAGTCAGTTCACCGCAGGCGCAGGACGCGGAGAAGCAGTTTTATCCGCAGATGAACGCAGATGGGTACAGATTTTGAAAATCAAAACAAGGAGTTGGCCACAAAAAACACAAAAATGAGTGGGGAGTTTTTACAAAAAGATCGCAGAGTTTTTGGAGTTTTTTGGATCTCTCCTAAAACTCCAGGTTCACTGTGCTCTCTTTGTAAAAAATGCTTTGCCTCTGATAATCTGTGTAAATCTTCTTAATCTGCGGATAAAATGCTTTCCTTTGCGGCTTGGCGTCTTTGCGCGAGGACCTGTGCTGGTTATCCGGATTTGAAAATCTTCCCCAGGATACGCTTCAATTCCTTCAACACCGGTGAAGCCCCCTGCGCCGGTTCAACCAGATAAAAATGAATGTACGGTCTCGGCTTCTTGAGCGGGCGAAACACCGTCCCCACACCGCAGTAGCGCGACAGCCGCCGGCTCAGAAACGAAATCCCCACGCCCGCCGCCACCATGTTGACCGCCAGAATCCACGACGACGCTTCTTCGACCACACCCGGCTCAAATCCCGCCCGCGCGCAGGAGGATAAAATCTCGGAGTACAACTTCGGATTCGCCGCGTAGGGAAACAGGATGAATTTTTCCCGTGCAAGCCGCGCGAGCGCAATCTCCTTATTTCCCGCCAGCGGATGGTTGTCGGGCAAGGCAATCCCCATCTCTTCCCGCGTGACCAACACGCATTTCAACGCCTCATCCTGTGATGGAAGCGAAATAAAAGCGCCGTCCAGCCGGCCGCGGGCCACTTCGCGGGCCAGTTGTTCGGAATGCTCCTGCCTCAAATGCAAGCTCACCTGCGGAAGCTGGTCCCGCAGATCGCGGAGCATCGACGGCAAAAAACTGGCCATCGCGGCTTCGGTGTAACCCAGCGCAAGCGATCCCCGCTTTCCGTCGGCGGCATCGCGAGTCTCCAGCAGTACAGATTCCACGCCGTCGATTGCGGGCGAAACATGCCGGTAAAGATATGTTCCGGCCTGGGTCAGTTGCACACGCCGCTTGGTGCGCGTGAACAGCGGACAACCCAGTTCCGCCTCCATCCCGGCGATCTGCCGGGAAAGCGCAGGCTGGGTCAGATGCAACTCAGCAGCGGCCCGGTGGAAGTTGAGATGGTCGGCCAGCGCAAGGAAAGAACGCAGGTGTCGAAGTTCGATATTCATGATGTTTTAAAGTTATCAAGTAATGCCAATTTAATATTTCACATTTATCATAAAAATCGAGTAGATTTCCTGTGGCTTGAGACGGGATTACATGCCAGGAATGGATCGCCACGTCCGGCGGTTGCCGGACTCGCGATGACGAACCACGCGGGAGCGTCATTGCGACGAGAACGGCGAAGCCGGACGACGCGGCAATCCACGTATGAACGTATAATTTGAGACTGACTTATGGGTAAAACTTTATTTGAAAAAGTCTGGGATGCGCACGCCGTCCGGCAACTCGCCAACGGCCAGACCCAGCTCCTCATCGGCACCCACCTGATCCACGAGGTCACCAGCCCGCAGGCTTTTGCCATGCTGCGCGACCTCGGCCTCAAGGTGAAGTTCCCCCGCCGCACCTTCGCCACCGTGGACCACATCGTGCCCACCGACAAGTTCGAGGAGCCCTATGCCGACCCGCTGGCCGACGCCATGATCAAGGAACTGCGCAAAAATTGCGCCCAGTTCGGCGTGACCTTTTTCGACCGCAGCACCGGACGACAGGGCATCGTCCACATCATCGGGCCTGAACTGGGCATCACACAACCCGGCACCACCATCGCCTGCGGCGACTCGCATACATCCACCCACGGGGCCTTCGGCGCCATCGCCTTCGGCATCGGCACCACCCAGGTGCGCGACGTGCTGGCAACGCAAACCATGGCCATCGGCAAATTGAAGGTGCGCCGCATCAATGTGGACGGACACTTGCGCCCCGGCGTCTATGCCAAGGACGTGATCCTGCACATCATCCGCAAACTGGGAGTCAACGGCGGCACCGGCTTCGCCTACGAATACGGCGGCGAGGTCTTCGACCGCTTTTCCATGGAAGAGCGCATGACCGTCTGCAACATGTCCATCGAGGGCGGCGCGCGTGTGGGCTACGTCAACCCGGATCAAAAGACTTTCGACTTCCTCAACGGTCGCCCTTATTCCCCAAAGGGCGCCGACTGGAACAAGGCCGTCGAACGCTGGAAATCTTTCGCATCCGACCGCGACGCCACCTACGACGATGTCGTCCGCTTCAAGGCCGAAGACATCGAGCCCACGGTCACCTGGGGCATCAACCCCGGACAGGCCGTCTTTGTCAGTGAAAACATCCCCACGCTGGCGGAAGTGCCGGAGAGCGACAAAGCCATCACCCAGGAAGCGCTGGAGCACATGAAGTTCGAGCCCGGCTCCCCCATCAAGGGCAAAAAAATCGACGTTGCCTTTCTCGGCAGTTGCACCAACGGACGGCTGAGCGATTTCCAGGAAGCCGCAAAGTTTCTGCAAGGCCATAAAGTCGCCCCCGGCGTCAAAGCCATCGCAGTCCCCGGTTCGCAGGTGGTCGCGATCCTGTGCCACGACCTGGGCATCGACAAAATTTTTCAGGAAGCCGGGTTCGAATGGCGCGACGCGGGTTGTTCCATGTGCCTGGCCATGAATCCTGACAAATTGGTCGGCGACCAGCTCTGCGCCAGCTCCAGCAACCGCAACTTCAAGGGCCGGCAAGGCAGCGTCACCGGACGCACCCTGCTGATGAGCCCCGTCATGGTCGTGGCCGCCGCCGTCACCGGAAAGGTCGCCGACCCGCGCGAGGTCTTCCATTCCTAATTCCTAATTCCTAATTCATACTTCTTACCTTCTACCTCTTACTTACTATGTCCCTATCAAAAATCACCCAAATCACCGGCCGGGCCGTGGCTGTGCCCGGCGACGACATCGACACCGACCGCATCATCCCGGCGCGCTACATGAAATGCGTCACCTTCGACGGCCTGGGCGAGTTCATGTTTTACGACGTGCGCTTTGAGGAAAACGGCAAGCCGCGCGCGCATCCGTTGAACGACGAAAAATACAAGGGCGCCACGATCCTGATCAGCGGCAATAATTTCGGCTGCGGCAGTTCGCGCGAGCACGCGCCGCAGGCGATTTATCGCTACGGCTTCCGGGCCGTGATTGCCGAAGGCTTTGCCGAAATCTTTTTCGGCAACTCCACCACGCTGGGCATGCCCTGCGTGACCGTGAGCAAGGCGGACCGCCAGGCGCTGCAGGCCCTGGTTGAAAAAGATCCGAAAACCGAACTGGGCATCGACCTCGAGAAAAAAAGCATCCGCGCGGGCGGGAAAACTTTTCCCTGCGAGATCCGCGAAAGCGCGCTCCACGGCCTGACAACCGGGCATTGGGACCCCATCGCCGAACTGCTGGAAAGCGGCAAGGAAGTGGATGCCGTCGCCGCCCGACTGCCCTACATGGCGGGGTAAGGAAATGATGAAGTAAGAATTCAGAATGCAGAAAAACTTTCAAGAGAACCACAGACGGACGCGGATCAACACGGATAAAAGCGCCAACTCTCACTCCATCTCTTAATCTTACTCCTAATCTTAATCTTTTCCGCCTTCGCCAAAGCTCTCAATAAAAGAATGTTCTCCGTTTTCATGCAGGATCTCTCCGTCCGGCGCAGTGCCATTAACGGGCGCGGCGTGTTTGCTTTAAAAAAAATTCCCGCGCGATGCAAACTGGGTGAAATCTCCGGCGCCCTGGTCCGACTGCCGGAAGCGCGCCGGGCCATCGAGACCGCGCCCCGGATTTATCTCATCGAACTCAGCCGACGCCTGGCCCTCGACTGTTCCCGAGGCAATGTCTTCCGCCATCTCAACCACAGTTGCCGACCCAATTGTTATCTGCGCGTCTTCCGCAGGAGGGTCGAGGTTTATACACTCAAGACGATTCCGCCTGGGAAAGAACTGACGCTCGACTACGGTCAGACACCACATCGCAATGGGATGTCCTGCAGTTGCGGCAGCGCCGCTTGCCGGAAAAAGCTTTAAGGACCAGCGGCAATTAACGCAAAGGGCATAAGGCGCAAAGCCGCAAGAAAACAAACACTTTTTACAGGGAGAACACAACTAACAAAACTCCCTTGTCTTCCCCCTTATCAGGGGGATAAATGCCTCTTGTGCCTACGCCTGGGAATGGTTTTACATTGGAACCGCTTTCCCATCTGTATATATCCGTACTATCCGTGGTTGAATTTCTGTCTCCTGTTCAATTTTCGCGTCTCTTGCGTTTTTTTACGGCCAATCCTCTGTTCGTGATTTTCGTGTATTCTTGACCGCCATAGCTTTATGCGGCTGCGGTTCGTGGTAAAAATCTGCCATTTCCCGATTCGACATTTCTCCAGCGTTTTGATTGGAGATTGCTGAAAAGCCAAAATAAAACCAGACTTGCCCCCGCGTATATAGCGTTTATCATGTTTTTATGTTGGATTGGACCCAATGCGATGCCGTGGAACGCCACCCGGACCGGGTGAGCGGCGCATGGGTCTTTCGTGGCACCCGTGTTCCCGTGCGGGCTTTATTTGAAAATATCGAAGACGGGGCTCGTGTGAATGATTTTTTGGAATGGTTTCCCGGCGTTACACGGCAACAGGTCGAGGCCGTGCTTGAGCATGCCGGGCACAGCCTTGTTGCATGAAGATTTTGCTCGATCAAGGCACCCCAACACCGTTACGCCATCATCTGACTTCGCACGAAGTGGCCACAGCCTACGAAATGAGCTGGGACAAATTATCCAATGGGGATTTAATCTCCGAAGCTGAACGTAATGGATTTGGGCTGCTTATTACCACAGACCAAAATCTGCGATATCAACAAAACCTGGTTTCCAGAAAAATATCCATCTTGGTTTTATTGACAACAAGTTGGCCCAGAATTCAAGGCGAGATTGATTTAATAATTTTGGAAGTGAACAATATTACATCTGGCTCATACAAAGAGTTGAAAATTTCCTGAAAGCGCTACAACGAAACAAAAAGAACCTCCCACATGAAAAACCTTTTGATCCTCAGCGCCTGCATCCTTCTCGCCGGCTGCGATTACACCGCGCCCCTCGTAAAAACACCCAGTGAAGACATCGACAAGACCGTCGTCGGCCAGTGGCAACGGGAGCTCAAGGAAAGCAATAAATCCGAAAAACTTCTCGTGCTGGCGCTCGACAGCAAGGAATACCTGGTCGTGTATTCGACGGAGCACGGCAACACCATCTATGCCCGCGGCTGCCTCTGCCACGCGGCGGGCCTGACATTCGTGCAATTGAAATGGTTTGGGAACGGACAGGCTGAAGCACCCGACGACAACCGGGTGTACCAATTCGTCGGCTATTCGGTGGCCGGAAACAAACTGACTGTCCGCATGCTGAACCCTGACGTCGTGAAACGCGACGCCGCAACATCCGAGGAACTGGCCAGGGAAATCCTCGCAGCCAAGGACAATCCGCACCGGTTCAAGGAAGAAATGGTTTTTACAAAGGCCAACAAGTAATCCAAAGGGAGCGCAGGCGTCCCGCCTGCTCTGCCGGGCATCCTGCCCGGCAGTCCTCGCATCTACAGGATTTTTAATGAATACAAAAGCAACCGAGAGGCAGGATGCCTCTCGGAGCAGGCGGGACGCCCGCGCTCCCGGAGAATCCAACGCCTCGATTTAAATCGAGAAGCCTTTCAAACCACCCTTCCAAACTTCTTCTCCAACTCGTCGCGGCTGAGCAGGATCATGGTCGGGCGGCCATGCGGGCAGGTGTAGGGCAAATCGCATTTGTGCAGGTCCACGACCAGCTTTTCCATTTCAGGCAGCGACAGCGTGTCGTTGGCCTTCACCGCATGGCGGCAAACCGTCTTGGCCACGATTTCCTCGCTCAGTTTTCTCTGTCTCCGCGTCTCTCCACCGGCTTGTTGAAGGTCCGTGATCATGTCGCGGAAAAATTCCTCGACATGCTGCGTCTTGATCATGGGCGGCAGGGCGTCGATGACCAGGGTGTTCCCGCCGAGACTGTCCACACCCAGGCCCACATGCTGCAGGGCCTCCATCTGTTGCTTCACAAAGTCGGCTTCCGGCGGCGACATCTCGACCGTCACCGGCACCAGGAGCCGCTGGCTCAGCACTTCCTCCCGGCTCATGCGGTCCAGCATCTGCTCGAACAAAACCCGCTCATGCGCCGCATGCTGGTCAATCAGCACGATGCCGTCGTCGCTCTCGGCCACAATATAAAGGCCCAATAAAACGCCCAGGATGCGGAGGTCGTGGTTCTTTTCCATCTGCAGCTCGGCATGCGATCCTTTCTCCACCTTGACAACGGCGGAAATGAAAGAGGGCCGGCTTGAATCGGAAAAACCGGTTTGGACGATCCGTGGAGCCTGCGTTTCGGATTTCAACTCGAACGGCCTTTGCGCGGGCGGCGGCGATGGCGCCTGTGCTCCTGTTTCCGGGGGGCCAAGCGGCACCGACACCGGACTGGCGCCGTGCTCGCGCAACACACCCGCGATCACCTGGCTGATCCATTGCCGCACTTCGTAGTCATCGCGGAAGCGCACCTCGCGTTTGGCGGGATGCACATTCACATCCACCCGCGCTGAGTCGAGTTGGAAAAACAAAACGGCCACCGGAAAACGTCCGCGCATCAGACTGTTGTGGTAACCCTCCAACAATGCAAAATTCAACGTCGGGCTTTGCACCGGCCGTTCATTGACAAACACATGATGCTCATGCCGGTCGGCCCGGCTGATCCCGGGTTTGCCGATGAATCCGAAAATCCGGTAATGCCCTTCCTCCGCATCAACCGGCAGCATCGCATCCAGCCATGAGGCTCCGAATATTTGCCGGAGACGCTCCGCCAGATCCCGCGCTGCTGGATATCGGACTGGAGGCTGTTCATCGTCGAGGAATTCAAACCCCACCCCGGGCCGGGCCAGCGCCGACAGCCTCAGGGTCTGCTCGACATGCGCGCGCTCCGTGATGTCCGAGCGCAAAAATTTCCTGCGGCCCGGCACATGAAAAAACAGGGAACGCACTTCCACCTGGGTCCCCGGCGCGCAACCGGCCTCGGCGACTTGGCGCAGCTTGCCGCCGTCGATCAACACCTCCGTGCCAGACAGCGCCTCCGGCTCGCGCGTCAGCAGCCGGAACTTGCAAACCGAGGCAATGCTGGGCAGGGCTTCCCCGCGAAACCCCATGGTTTTAATATGTAACAGATCCTCGGCCGACCTGACTTTGCTTGTCGCGTGCCGTTCCAGGCACAGCAAGGCATCGTCGTAACTCATCCCGGATCCGTCGTCGCTGACGCGGATCAGGCTTTTGCCGCCTTTTTGAATTTCGATCCGGATGTTTTTTGCGCCGGCATCCAGCGCATTTTCCACCAACTCCTTGACGACCGAGGCCGGGCGTTCGACGACCTCGCCGGCCGCGATGCGGTTAGCCACCGTTTCGTCGAGGAGATGAACGCGATTTGCCAAGGTACGGAAGGGTGAAGATTAATGGCCGCTGACGCCGAGGGTTTCCAAAATTCGTTCGAGATCGGAAGCGTTGTAATACTCGATTTCGAGATGGCCTTTTCCGGCGGTGCCCACGAGGCGCACCTTGGTACCGAGGACGCGCTGAATCCTGAGCTCAAGGTCCCGCCAGTCGGAGGCGGAATCTTTCCGGGAAGATTTTTTTTCGGAGGAACCGCGCATCGGTTTGCCCATGCGGGCCACGAGTTTTTCGGTTTCGCGAACGGACAGGCCGCGCCGGGCGACTTCCTTCGCCGCGGACTCCTGACCGGTGCTGCCCGGGAGGCCGAGGATCACCTTGGCATGGCCCGCGCTCAAATGCCCGTGGCGCACCATTTCCTTGGCGCCCGCCGCAAGGCCTAACAACCGAATCGCATTGGCCACCGCGGCGCGGCTCTTGCCGACCTTTTGGGCGATCTGCTCCTGGGTGAGCTTGAACTGGTCGGCGAGCTGGCCATAGCCTTCCGCTTCTTCAATGGCGTTGAGGTCGCTGCGCTGGAGATTTTCCACCATCGCGAGTTCCAGGACTTCGAGGTCCTGGGCCCGGCGGACGATCACCGGGGCCAGTTTGAGGCCGGCCCGTTGTGCGGCCCTCCAGCGGCGTTCCCCGGCAATCAATTCATGGAACTGGCCCACTTTGCGGACAATCAGAGGCTGGATGATCCCGTTTTCCTTGATGGAAGCGGCCAGGTCGTCCAATTGCGCATCGTCAAAAGTTTTGCGGGGCTGCAGCGGACTGGGCTTGATGGTGTCGATGGCAACCTCCTGCACCCGTTCACCCGCATCCACGCGGGGCTGCGGGTCCGCCACGGAAGTTCCGCCGATCAACGCACCCAATCCCTTACCCAGAGCATTTCGAGCCATAACTGAAAAAACTAGCCTGCTTATCTCGCACGCGTCACGAGAATTCCCCTTCTGGTTTTTTCACCCGCTGGCGGGAAGAAAAACGCCGGGGGATAAGCAGGCTTTGGCCGCAAAAGAACGCAAAAATCACAAAGAACCAGGAACGTTAAACTAAAAACAATTTTATTCTGTGTTCTGTGGCCAGAACTTCGTGTCATGGTGACTTCGTGGTTCACACTCGATCCGGCAAAGCTATCGTCATTTCTTCGGCTCGTCGTCGTCTTCAGAGGGGTCTTCTTCCTCCGCCTGCTCCAACTTTTCCTTCATCTGCTCAAAGAGCGACGTGATGTCGGTAACCTGGTTCCAGACGCGCGGGGCGACAAAAATCTTTTTCCCGGCCTCCAGCGCGATGGCCAGGCAGTCGCTCGGGCGTGCGTCGATCTCGGTGATCCGCTTCTGGATCTCGTTTTCCGCCCTCAGCGTGATCCGGGCAAAGTAGGTGTCGTTCCGAAGGTCATTGATGACAATGCGCTCAACCGTGATCGAAAAAGCCTGCAGGATCAGGCTGATCAAATCATGGGTCAGCGGGCGTTCCCGTTTTTCACCCCGGAGAAGCAGGGCGATGTTGGTGCCGACGCCATGGTCCACGTGGATGCTGAATGTTTTCTCCCCGTTGCCCAGAAAAACGGCGATCCCGGTGTTGGAAGGGACCAACCCCAGGATTTTCACCTCAATGAGAGATTCGGGCATGGCTCTAAATTATGCACGGAGGGGCCGGGCTGTCCCTAAAAAAACTCTCACGCATTCATTGCATTGTGACATTCGCGTACTATAAATCTGAATCACATGCAGAAGCCTCCGGAACCCTGGACCCTGGAACAATCCTTCCAGGCCTACAACATCGACCGCTGGGGCGGCGAATATTTTTCGATCAACGCGGCCGGCAACATCAGCGTACGCCCCAAAAGAGCCAACGGCCCCGAGCTGGATTTGTATGAGGTCGCCAACGAGGCCCGCAGCCGCGGGCTGGCCCTGCCCTTCCTCATCCGCTTCCAGGATCTGCTGCGCCACCAGGTTGTCACCATCAACGAGAGCTTCGCCGCCGCCATCCGGGAGTTCAACTTCCAGGGCCAATACCGCGGCGTCTTTCCCATCAAGGTCAACCAGTTGCGCGAGGTGGTGGAGGAAATCGAAGACGCCGGGCGCCCCTACAATTTCGGCCTGGAAGTCGGCAGCAAGCCGGAACTTTTCGCCGCGCTGGCAATGCATCAAAACCCGGAAAGCCTGCTCATCTGCAACGGCTACAAGGACACCGAATTTATCCGCATGGCGTTGCTGGGCCGCAAGCTGAACAAAAAAGTCGTGATGGTGATCGAGAAGATCGAGGAACTCCACCGGGTCCTCAGCGTCGCGGAACAAATGGGCGTCGAACCCATCGTCGGCATCCGCGTGCGCCTGCAAACCAAGGGCGCAGGCAAATGGGCGCTCTCGGGAGGCGAAGACGCCAAGTTCGGCCTTTCCACCGCCGAACTCCTTGAAGCCACTGAACTGCTCAAGCAACGCGGCATGGAACGGGTTCTCCAGCTCCTCCATTTCCATGTCGGCTCGCAAATCCCCGACATCCTCACGGTCAAACGGGCCGTTCGCGAAGCCACGCGCTATTACGCCAAGCTCCGGAAGATGGGCTTCGAGATCTGTTATCTGGACGTCGGCGGCGGCCTGGGGGTGGATTACAACGGCACCCGCACGGCATCGGAAAGCTCGACCAATTACACGCTCGACGAATACACGCGCGATGTCGTTTACAATATTTCCGAAATTTGCGCCGAGGAAAAAGTACCTCACCCGAACATCGTCAGCGAAAGCGGGCGGGCGACAGTGGCCTACCATTCCGTCCTGCTGGTCGAAGTGTTTGGCGCGATTGAAAAAACCAAGTCGGACGGGAGCGACATCCCCCAGCCGACGGAAGAGGGCCACAAACTGGTCCGCGACATGATTGAGGTGCTCAAGAAACTGAACAAGCGCAACCGCCGCGAGTGCCTGCACCAGGCCAAGCTGATCAAGGAGGACGCTTCCACGCGCTTTGAAGTCGGCCTGCTCGACCTGAAAGACAAGGCCCTGATCGAGACCGGGTTTTGGAAAGTGGCGGAAAGCGTCGTGTCCATGTATCAGGGCTCAAAAAGCACGCCGGATGAAGTGCGGGAGCTGCAGACCCAATTGGCCGACCAGTTCCTTTGCAATTTTTCGGTGTTCCAGTCCCTCATCGACCACTGGGCGGTCGGCCAGCTTTTCCCCATTGCGCCGATCCACCGCCTGACCGAGGCGCCCCTGCACCAGGCGACGTTGGTGGACATCACCTGCGATTCCGACGGCAAGATCGACACCTTCATTGATGATGAGGATGTCCGCCACACCCTGCCGCTGCACAGCCCGAACGGCCAGCCCTACATCCTCGGGTTCTTCCTGATGGGGGCCTATCAGGACGTGATGGGCGATCTGCACAACCTCTTCGGCCCGGTGACGGAGGCCCATGTCTTTCTGGACGAGGACGAGCCCTCCGGCTTTTACATTGAGGAGGTCATCCAGGGCTATAACATAGGGCAAGTGCTAAGCGACGTGCAGTATGAAACCAACGTACTCAGCCGCGAAATGAAGGCCCAGATCGACGCCGCCATCAAGGCCGACGTGCTCAAGCCCAATGAAGGCATGCGCCTGCTTGAGGAATACGAAAAGGGGCTCACAAAACCCACCTATCTTTCCTTCGATTAACCTGTTTATCTCAGATGTGTTGTGAGAATTCCCCCTCTGGCGTGTTCAGCCGTTGGCGGGAAGAAAAATTCCGGGAATAAGCAGGCTATTAGCCCGGATGTTTCACTCGCTTCTAAAAAGTGTCCTGCCAAAAGACCGGGCAAAATCAGGGATGCATCCACATCCGGGCTAAAAATACCCATTTTTCCTATTGGCAAAGGCAAAACCCTGCGCTAGAACGATTGGCTCTTATGCCGAAAAAAGCTTCTAAAACGTCCAAGACGAAAAAGGCCAGGAAAGCCTCCGCGGTCCACAAACCCAAGGCCTCTTCAGCTAAAAAGGCCAATACTCCGTCTTCCAAAGCCGCTTCCAAGAAGAAGGGCAAAGGCCAGGTGAAGAAGCATTCGCCCTCGCCCCTTCACAAGGGTGACAAAAAAATATTCGGCAAGCCCCCTTTCCCCATCAAAGGCCCCAAACCCCAGAATTTGGAACGGTCAGCCGCCATATCCAAAGAGGAAGCCAAAAGAAACCGCGCCCTCAGCCCGAAGTTTCTGGAGCAGCAAAAGAAAAAGCTTTTGGATCTCCGCGACCATATCCTGGACCAGATGCAGGGTGTCGCGCAGGACAATCTGCGTTCCCGCCCAGAAGGAAACGAAGCCTCGGCCTTCGGCATGCACCAGGCGGACGCGGGCAGCGATGCCTACGAAAAGGATTTCGCCCTCAGCCTGCTTTCACAGGAGCAAGACGCCCTTTACGAGATCGAGCAATCCCTTAAGCGCATCGACTCGGGCCTCTATGGCATTTGTGAAATGTCCGGCAAGCCGATTCCGATGAACCGCATGGAAGCCATCCCCTTCGCCCGTTATACGGTTGAATGCCAGGCCCAGATGGAAAAAGAGCAAAAGGGCAAAAATCGCTGGGACACAGCGCCCCAATTCATGGATTCTGCGGAAGGCTTCTTCGAAGAGGAAGAAACCGAGGAAGACGAAGAAAAGCAAAAGGTAAAGGATTAAAATCATGGGAGCCAAAATTAAAAAGAAGGGCCGCCGCCCCCGCCGCAGCCGCCTGAATAACAAAAAGCGGATCGACATCAGCAACGAAGCCATCGATCACAAGAACCCCGACATGCTGAAAAAGTTTGTCACGGAACGCGGCAAGATGCTGCCCCGGCGTATCACCGGGATGCCTGCAAAACTTCACCGCAAATTAACACGCGAAATCAAGCGCGCCCGAAACCTTTTACTGGTAAAATAAGAATATGTCCCGCAAATGCATCGTAACTCAGAAGAAGCCGGTTCGTGGAACACGGATCAACCGAAGCGGTAAAGCCAAGAAGGCCGGTGGTATCGGTACCCATATCACGTCCAATACCCCCCGTTTTTTCATTCCAAATCTGCGTAACAAGCGGATTTGGGTGCCTGAACTGAAGAAATTCATTCACCTGAAATTAAGCGCCCGAGCCCTTAAAACCATGGATAAGAAGGGCGTTTACGCCACCCTTAAGGAGTGCGGAGTCCTCTAAATTTTGCTTTATTTTTCGCAAGTACTTTGTTCTGAGCTTGTTGCAAATGTGTGCAAAGCTCAGTTTGGGATTGCATCAGAAGGGAATTTCCCGAGTATAGGTATGAAGCCGCACTTCACCCTCCATGCGGTGTAGAAGCGGAAAAATCAACCTTCATCAGATTGGAGAATTCAAATGGCCTTTACTGTAGTCAGCAAAAAAAGCGGAAAAACCTACCATCTTCACGGCAAAGAGCAGGTGCTCAAAGGTGGCCAGAAGGTAACCCTGTATTACTTTGCTGGTGTGCCCGGCCCAGCCGCCTTGGACGCCCTCCCCACCGGTTATGAGGTTTCAGAAAACACAAAAACCGGCCTTCCTTTGTTGAAAAAGATTAGATAAGCCCCGTCTTTCAGAGAAAAAAGCGTCCGCCTCACCGCGGGCGCTTTTTTAATGCCTTGACATGCCCGCCAACTCGTCATTTGATTGCGAAACCATGGTGGACACCTTCCTGCTCAACCTGCTCCGCTGCCCGGAAACCATGCAGCAGCTCCACCTCGCCCCGGGTTCGCAAATCGACAAGATCAACCAAGCCATCCAGTCCGGCGCCTGCAAGAACCGTTCCGGCCAGCGTGTACTAACCCCCATCGAAACCGGCCTTGTCCGGGATGATGGCCGCATTCTATACCCGGTCCGCAATGAAATCCCTGTGATGCTTGTGGACGAATCCATCCCCCTGGATTCTTGAATCTTAATTTCATGTGACTAACCCGGATGCCTCAATCAGCGTCGGGCTGCTTCTGACCACAGCGCACAACCACCCGTCGTTCGCGGCCTTTTGCCGGTGCGCCCGGCAGTCTCTGGCTTCGGGACATCCCACCTACGCCTACCTGCTTTACGATGCGGTCCTCTGCGCTTCCCATCCCGAACTTCAAAAACTCCAGTCGTCCGGCCTTAAAATCCATGCCTGCGCGGAAGCGGTCTTCAACCGCAAAATCGAAGTCCCCGAATCCATCGTATTGTCCGGACTGGGCAGCCTGGCCCAGTTCATTAAGCATACTGGTCGATTTGCGGCCTTTTCCAGCCATGAAAACAGTCCTAATTGTTGCGTCTGAAAGTCCGCACATCGAAGGCGGAGGCCGCACTCTGGAGGCCTTGAGGGTCGCGGCAGGGCTGGCCCAACTCTCCGATCTGCAGGTAAATCTTTTGGTCAAGCCTGATGCCAAAATCACGCTGCAGGACGCATCCACGCTGGCCTGCGACTCCCAAATCCGCGAATACCTGAAACTCTTGCTCTCCGCAGGCGGAAAAATTTTTGTGTCCGAATCCTGCGCGCCCACGGTTTATCCGGCCACCCGGCTGTCGAAGAGCCAAATTCAGGACTTGGAACAATCCAATCCGATCCGGATTGAGATTTGAAACAGAACCGCGGATAAACACGGATTCACACGGATTCACACGGATAAGAATAACAAATTTTTACATGCTTCCTTTTGCGATTTTTGCGCCTTCCCGCTCGCGACGAATGTCGGAGTTTGCGGCCAACCTTCAATATCTTTTCGTCTTTCTTCGTGGCTTCGAGCCTTCGTGTGAGAATTTGTTCCACCTGCTTCTAACCCGGATGTTTCACACGCTTCTGAAAACCTCAGCAAAGTGTCCTGCTCCAAAGTGTGGCAGGAACTGGGGTGCAGGAACTGGGGTGCAGGAACTGGGGTGCAGGAACTGGGGTGCAGGAACTGGGGTGCAGGAACTGGGGTGCAGGAACATCCGGGTTACAAGCAAAACCGCCTGAATGGGTATTTTGTTTTGATTTTTGAATTGGAACTGCCTTATTTGGAGGCGGTTTTGCAATAGCCTGCATATGCTCTGTACGTGTCTTTCCGCTGTTACGTCCCGGTGCTAACAGGTTGACCATTGAAATGAATATGAAATATGCAGGCTAAGTCTTGAAACTTCAGCCCGAAACTGGAAACTGGTACTCCCATGACGCCAACGCAAACTCCGATCCGTAAAATTCATCTCATGGGCATCTGCGGCACCGCCATGGGTTCCGTGGCCGCCATGCTGAAACAGCAGGGCTATCAGGTCTCGGGCTCGGATGAAAAAGTGTACCCGCCGATGTCCACCTTCCTGGAACAACAGGGCGTCCGGATCATGGAAGGCTACAAGCCGGAGAATCTTTCCCACAAGCCGGACCTGGTTGTGCTCGGCAACGCCATCTCCCGCGGCAATCCCGAACTCGAGTACGCCCTCGACAGCCGCTTGTATTACCTTTCCCTGCCCGAGACCCTGAAACAGTTTTTTCTCCGCTTCACGCAAAATCTCGTCGTCTCCGGCACGCACGGAAAAACCACCACGTCCTCCCTGCTCGCCTGGCTGTTCATCGACGCAGGTTTGCAGCCGAGCTACATGATAGGCGGTGTGCCGTTGAACACCGGCCAGGGCTGCGCGCATAACAGCGGCAAATACTGGATTCTCGAAGGCGACGAATACGACACAGCCTTTTTTGACAAGCGCAGCAAGTTCCTCCATTACCTTCCCGAACTGGCCATCATCAACAACATCGAGTTCGACCATGCCGACATCTACAATTCATTGGATGAAATCAAACTGACATTCCGCCGCCTGGTGGACATCGTCCCGCGCGGCGGCATGATCATTCTCAACGCCGACAATCCCCACGCCGTGGAGGTCACCCGGCACACCCGCTCTCAATTGATCGAAATCGGGTTTTCCAAAAACGCCGCAGTCCGGATCACGGGCTTGCACAGCGACGAGCGCGGCTCCCATTTCGACCTCATGGGCCATCATTTTTCCATTCCGCTCTACGGGGCGCATAATGTCCACAATGCCGCCATGACGATCTCCGCCGCGCACAGCTACCAGATCCCCCTGGACAAGATCGCGGACTCCCTGACCCGCTTCAAGGGCGTCAAACGCCGCATGGAAGTCCGGGCTGAGATGAAGGGAATCACAATCGTGGATGATTTCGGCCATCATCCGACCGCTCTGACCGAAACCATCGGCGCCCTGCGCCAACGTTATCCCGGGCGGCGGCTTTGGGCTTTATTCGAGCCACGCTCCAACACCACCCGGCGCGGCATCTTCCAAAACGAGCTGGCTGCCGCCCTGGCCAAAGCGGATGGCGTTTTCATCACCCAGATCGCCCGCGCGGATCAACTCAAGGAAGGGGACCGGCTCAATGTGCCCAAAGTCGCGGAAGACATCGGCAAAACCGGCATCCCGGCCTATTTTGTGGAGCACTCCGACGCCATCGCGGAAAAACTTCCCGGCCTGCTGCGCGAAGGCGATGTCGTGGGCGTCTTCAGCAATGGAAGCTTTAACGGATTGATCGATAAACTGATCGCAAAATTATCGCACTCCTGATTCAACTTGCTGCTTCGCGTGGCTTGGGCGTCTCGCCCAAGGTTTTTGGTGGAGGGACGACCGCTGTGTCGTCCCATTATTTGGGTCGAGACGGCGCTCGACCCTCCATTTTAAATGTCCGGTCCCTGCTGGGACCCGACAGCCAGAATTCAGGCCTCCGCGCCCAATCCCAATTTCCGTTTCCGCTCGTTCAAACGGCGCGCCACATGCTTTTTCTGTTCAACGCGGCGGGTTTTGCGTTTGCGCAACTGGCCTGCGAGTTTGTCGGCGGCCACATCAATCGCGGCATACAAATCACTGCGGTGTTCCTCGATATGGATGTCCGGGCCGGGAACCGCAAGGTGGGCCTTCACGCAAAAGGATTTGTCGGGATTCTTGTTTTCATCGTACATCAGCACCACATGGGCGCCGATGATTTCGTCGGTCAAATGTTCCAGGTGGCTGACCTTCTGGGCCACATATTCATGGATCGCTCCGGTCAATCTCAGATGTCTTGAACTGATGTGAATTTGCATGATTTTAATTTAAACCCCGGCAACGCCGTGTCCATCCTTAACCGCAAAAACACAGAACACGGAAGAAAACCTTTTATCCGCAGATGGACGCAGATTTCCACAGATGAGAAAATTGGGGCTTTCTTAAAACTTTAAACTTAAGACTTAAAACATGAAGAGAACCACGGATGGACACGGATGTACGCGGATTAAAACTAGGCTGGCACCATCCCCCTGAGAAGGGGGATAAATGCGGCTTGTTCCAAGCAATAATAGTTTTTCCTCTGCGTTCTCAGCACCTCAGCGGCGAACCTTGTTTTCCACCGACAGCTTATATTCCCTCGCCAGGCGTTCCGCGCGGCCTTTAAATTCCGGCTCGGGATAATAATTCAAAATCTCAGACACACAGGTCGTCGCGCCGTCCTTGTCCCCGGCCCGGCAACTGAGCTCCGCCGCGCGCCACAATCCCTCGGCGCACAGCTTTTTCAAGTCCGCATGAAAAACCACCGGGAACATAAACCCGTCCAGCGCGGCATTCAGCAATTGCTCATGCTCGACCCGCTTGTCAGTCATCAACTGCCATTTCGGCCATTTCTTTTCCAGGTCCTGCAGTTTCGAGCAGGCCGACTCCGCCTGCGCCAGCCGCGCTCGTGCGCGCAAGAGAGCCAGCGACGCTTCATCTTCTCCGGAAATTCCTTCCATCCGCGACGCCTCCTCCACAGCCTGTTCGGCCCTGCCAAGCCGGGCCAAGGCCGACAGGCGAAGGCCTGCGGCTTCAGTTCTGCGTGACGCCAGCCAGTCCCCCTTTTCAATCACGGAACAAAGTTCCAACGCCTCACGCGCCGCCTTTTTTGTTTCCTTGGCCAGTTGGAGTCGCGCACAGGCAAGACCCAGCGTCCCGGCATTGCTCTCCGGCAGGGAAAGAAACAGCCGCCGCAACACCCATCGCTTTTCCAACTCGGGCAAATCTTTCACGTCCGCCGAAACAAGCAGCCGGGCAACCGTGTTGTCATTTTCAAATTTAATTTTTTCAATCAGCGCCAAGGGATACGGGATTCGCGCCTGCCCGGCGTTCAAAGCAGGCTCAAGGGTTACGGCTTTTCCATCCGTACCCAGAATCCTTCCCTCCACCTTCAAACCGCTCTTCAGCCAAATTTCATCTGCCGCCACTGCCTGCGCCAGCAAGCCCAGCACAAGCAGAGCCGCGACAAACATGAAACTTGATGCCTGAAACTTGATACTCATAAAGCATTCAACCTTTCCCTCGCCTGTGCGTATTCCGCCGTTCCCTTCAATTGCTCGTTGCCAATCAATTCGCGATAGGTATTCGCCGCTTCCTGTCTCATCTCCAGCCTTTCAAAGGCCTGGCCGCTTTGCCAATACGCCCGCGCCACGTAATCGCCCCAGCGCCCATACATGACATAGATGCGCTGGAAATACGGAATGGCCCTTTTTGCGTCGCCGCGGCCCAGATAAATCTCCCCAATCTTGTACAACGCCTCGACTGCCGGAAGTCCGCGCGCCGACGGAATCTTCAGCACCTGTTCCAATTGGCCGAGTGCGCGCTCCGTATCGCCCCTTTCCAAAAAGATCTCCGCGCGCGCCTGCAACACCCGGAGCCTGGACGCAGGCTGCGCATTTTCCCTATCAAATCGCTCAAAGTATTCCAGGGCCTGTTTTGTTTTGCCTTGCGATTTTGCAACAAGGCCGAGTCCGGCATAACTCCGGTCGCGCAGCGCGCTGTTCGGATACCAGGATAAAATTGTCATATAGAACCCTGCCGCCTCGCTGCTCTTCCCCGCCTTCAGCAAGACATCCCCCACATCCGCCAGCAGGATGGAGCTCAGTTCGCGAGGTTCCGCCAACCCGGGAATCCTGAGCAAATGTTCCGCTGCAGCCTCCGGGGCCGTGCCTTGCTCAAGCTGGGCCTGCATCCAGAGCATTCTTGCGGCGAGGGCGCGTTGATTTTTGGCGGCAGACTCCGCGCCCAGCGTGCTCAACTTGCCCATCAACCGCTCCTTCTCCTCCGGCGAATGATAATACTTCGCCAGCGCCCGCAGCATGTCTTCAACCGCAGAAGCCTCCGGATCGTTGCCATAACGCGAGACCGCATCCCAGTACAGCTCCAGCGCCTTTTCGGGTTGTTCCTGGCGACGATAAACCCAGGCAATCTTCCCCAAAGCCTCCGCAATGCGCGGGCTCTCGGGATGTTCCCGCACAAACGTTTCAAAATGTGCGCGCATCCGGTCATACTGCTCAGTGGCCTTGTAAACCTGGCCCACCCGGAAGACCGCATAATCGGCCAGCTTGCGGTCGCGTCCGGAATTTTTGCTGTACGCCTCAAGCCCGCGCTCGGTCTCGCCCAAAGCCAGCCAGCAATCACCTAACAAATTGACAGCCTCATCCGCCGGTTCGGACCCCGGATAACGCTTTAAGAAAGCTTCAAGCTCCTTGCAGGCGCCGTTGAAATCCTTTTGATAAAACAAGGCCTGCGCCCGGCGGAAGCTGCTGTCGGCCGCATAAATTCCGTGAAAATATTTTTCGAGATAGACCCGGTGAGCTTCCCGGCTTTTGGCGTAGTCCTTGTTGAAGTGCCAGGCCATCGCCTCCCAGTACCAGCTCCTTTCAATCCATCCGCTTTTGGGAAACTTTTCACGGAACTCCTGAAACAACGCCGCCGCCTCGGTGTTCCTTTCCTGCAAGAGCAGGCCATACGCGGCCATGAACAGGCAGCGATCGGCTTGCGCAAAACCCGGATATTGAGCCGCCACCTTTTGAAAGATTTCCACCGATTGATTGTAATCCTTGCTCTGGCGACAGGATTCGGCCTTGAGATACAAAACCTCCGGCAAAAGCGGGCTTTTTGAAAAACGCCCCGCAAACTCATCTGCAACTTGGATGGCCTCCCGCCAGCGCTGCATGTGCGCCAGAGCGACCACACGGGTGTAATCGGCCTGCATCAGCCATTCGCCCTTGCCTTCGTTCTCAGACAGTTTCCCGACCATCTGTCGCAACACGAGGTTTGCCTCCCGGTACCGGTTCAAATGCAAAAACGCCTGCGCGATGCGAAACTGCAAAGCCGCGTCGTAATCCGGCATGTTTTTCAACTGATCGAGTTCCGCGCGAATTTGAAGGATCGAATCCTGAATCTGTATCTGCTCTGTTGGGTCTGAAACAGGGCTCGACGAAAGTTTTTTCTGTGTGGATTCGAGAGCCGCCAGCCTTGATGTTTGCCGTGTGACAAGACGATCCTTCGGCCAGACCTTTTGCAAGGCCAGCAGGGCTTTGCGATATTGTCCGTCGTTCAGCAATCGCGAACCCAGATCCAACGCCAACAAATGGCGGGCTGAGATTTTGGGCGTGTTGTCATTATCTGAAAACAGCGTTTGCAGCGAATCGAGCGCCGCGTCGTATTGTCCCGACTTGATCCTGGCATGCACCACGAGCAGGCGCGCCTGAGAGGCCATGTCGGGTTTTGCCCGCTTTTCCAGCTCGGTAAAATAATCCGCTGTTTCCTTGTATTTGTTTTGCGCCAGCAAGGCCTGGCCGAGGCTGAACCGGGCTGGATCGCTGCGTTTGCTCGCGGGATATTTTTGCAGATAAGCGCGCAAGGCTGCTTCCGCTTCCTTCGGCTTCCCGGTTTTCAGCAGGGCAACTCCGCGCCAAAAGACAAACGACTCGGTTTCGCTGCCGCTGGGGTAATCGTTCAGATATTTTTCGATATTTCCCTGAGCAGCCTCAAACTTGCCCTGTCGGATTTGCGAATAAGCCAGCAACTGGATGACTTGCTCCAGGACCTGCGCCGCCTCCACGCTCTTGCCGTAGTCGGCCAGGAAGCCGTTTAAAACAGCCTCGGCCCTGGCATTATCGCCGCTGTCAAAAGCAAAAAGTCCCTGCTGCAGGACATCATGGCCTGTCGGCACAGGGGAACTCGCCCCAAAACCGGCTGCCAGCAAAGCAGGCTGCAACAATAACCCGGCCATGCCGCATTTCAGAATGAAACGCATGAAACGGATTATAAAAACCTATCGTTTCAATAGCGTGACGATGGGGTCACAAAGAAAATCATTTTGAACCGGGAATGAAAACCAGCACAAGGTCTCGCGCAGAGACGCAAAGGCGCGGAGGAAAGGCAGAAAATGGATTTTATTTTACGCTGCCTTTTATCTGCGTTTATCTGCGTCCATCTGCGGTTCAAAACGTTTTTTCTTCCGTCTTTTGCGGCCAACAAAACCCCCTCGCCTTCCCCCTTGTCGGGGGGATAACACAAATCAGCACCCGTCAGACATAGGGCAGAAACGCGGTCATGACTTCATCCGGGATGTTCAAGAGGTGATAGTCCTTGCTGGCGACAAAGATCAACTGCTGCTTTCCCTTCCCCAACAAATTCCCGGCGGAATCGTGGATCTGATGTTCCATGGTGACGATCTTGCGGTTGTATTCCGAGATGCGGATCTTGACGCTGATCCGCTCAAACTCGCGGCTTTCCCTGGCAAACTTGTGCTCGAAGGAGCGCGTCAGGATATAATAAGGCGTGGTCTTCAGGTCAAACGCCGGCAGCACGTAATTAAAAAACAGTTCGCGCGTCTTGCCGACCCACATGGCGTACATCCCGAAATACACGTTGCCGACCGAGTTGGTGTCGGAATAGGTCGAAATGAAGGAATGCACAAACCATTTTCCCTCGAAATGGCTGCCCGTGCTCACTTCCCTTGGCTCGCTGCCGGAAACAAAATGGGTCACCTTGGAAATGGCCTTCAAGCCCGGAAGCTCCGACGCCGCGTCAATCACCTCTTCCGCCTTTTCCGTGACCACGCGCAACAGGTCGGTGTTAAACACAAGCCAGAGGACGTAGAGGATCGGCAGGATCGACGCCAGGATCATCAAGCCCGGCACCCCGAACAAATAGCCATAGGCGAAAATCACCACCGCCAGGCTACCCATCGCAAACATCCGGATCTGCGGCAGGGGATTTTGGGAATTGGGCACAAAGCAACGCGCAATGCCAAGCCCGCTATAGCCAATGAAAAACGACGCGTAAAATACCATGAAATATTCAAGCTCCAACCGGATGACACAGGCGAAAATGGTAAAAACCCCGGCGAAAATAAAACTCGGAATGGGCGATGAAATAAGGCCCTGCGGGATGAAGGAAAAAATGGGGCTTTGGCTGGCCTTGACGTTTTCGGACAGAAACCATTTGAGCGCCACATAGCCGCTGTCGAGGGTTGTGATCAAGCACACCGCGATGAACACATAATAACCATACGGGGCCCAGAGCCCGATCACCGTCTCCTGCCCGTGCATGAATTGCACGATCATTTGATGAGCATATTGCAGGCCGACCACCTCGACGGTTTGAAAGGATCCGGGGAAATTTCCCATGACATAGAGCGCCATCACCCCGTGAAACAACAATAGCAGGAAAAATTCAACGCTGCCGAAAAAGTAGCTGCCCGCCAGGCTCGTCCTCTCCTTGTGGATCTGGATGGCGCGCTGCCATTGCTGCAGATCCAACCAGGGACCGACCAGAAAGCCGACGAAAATCGGGATCAGATAGCCCCAGAATTTGAAGTCGGCAAAAGGCTTGGCTTCCAGCAGCGGCCGGGTGCCGAAATGGAAAGGCTGGATGATTGCCAAAACAACCGCGACGGCCACGGCCAGAATCGCGAATTGCGCCAGATGGCCGAACTTGATCGAGGCGATGTCAAACTCCTCGCCAAAGAGGCAGGAGGCGGCGAGCACGATCAAAACCGTGAGGGCCACAAACAGCAGATAAACCACGATGCCGGACTCGCGGGAGGGCAGCACCAGCGGCTCAAAGAAGTAATGCACCGCGGCGAACACGGTCAGAGTTATCGCCAGTAACTGGTATAGATAGAAACTCAGGCGGAATGGCCGGGCCCATTTTTTAAAGAAGCGGCCCAGGGAATCGTCGCCCGAATCGCGCCCGGCAATTTTTCCGGTGTAAACGCCGAAAAGGAACAAACCCAGGGCGTTGGGGATCGCAAAACACAGCAGGCCTGTGAGTCCGAACAGGAATGTGATCTGGACGGAAAAAAAGAGCCCCAGCCCCCAGAGCCAGGACAAGGCAATGGAATTTCCCCAAAAGAGCGAGTTAAGCCAGCGATTTTGTTTCATGTGAGAGGAACCAGATAACCACCGAAGCCCGCCCCCGGCAAGCGGGGTTTTTCATGGCGACGCGAATAAAAGGCTTATTAACGCAGAGGGCATAAGGCGCAAAGACGCGGGTTTAAATCACGAAAGAAGGCGGAAACTTGAAACTGAAAACTTAAGACTTAAGACTTAAAACTCTTCCTCATCGCATTTTCAAGCCCGAGATGGTCTGGAATATGCCGCTGATCATGGAATAGGCCACCAAGCCCACCATCAAGGCCATGACGATGATGATGATCGGCTGGATCAGGGCCGTCAGCCGCTGGATCGACCGGCTCAGCTCACGGTCGTAGCGGATCGACGCCTTTTCGAGCGCGGTTCCCATGTCGCCCGTCTGCTCTCCCACTCCCACCATATCAATGAACAACGGGGGAAAATGCCCCACCTTTTTCAGTGCCCTTGAAAAACTTCCACCTTCCGCGACCACGTCAATCACCCCGGCCAGCAGAGCCTGAAAATGAACATTCTCTGTGGCCGAGTACATCAGCTTGAGCGAGTTTAATAGAGGGATGCCGTTCCCCACCAAATTGGCCAGGGTTTGGGAAAACTGGGCGTAATAGCGCATGGCGATGACCGAGCCCAGGAGAGGCATTTTCAGCTTGGTTTCATCCCACCAGCGCCGGCCCTGCTCCTGCTGGATATAAAACCAAAAGCCGGCCGTGGCGGCAGCCGCAACGGCTAAAACCAACAAGCCGTAGTGGCTGATAAAATCGCTAAAGGCAATCAGCACGCGGGTGGGTAATGGCATGGACTTCCCCGTTTCCTTGAGCAACCGGGTCAGTTGGGGGACTAGGTAGCTCATGAACACGATCATGAGGATGCCGCCCGCGCCAAAAATAAAAGACGGATAGATCAAGGACTGCAAAACCTTGTTTTGCAACTCGTCAATCGCCTGCAGGTATTGGGCCTGCTTTCTGAGCAGCTTGGGCATGGCGCCGCTGATTTCGCCCGCAGCCACCAAATTGCAATACAACTCGCCAAAGCTCGAACTGGTATTCCTCAATGCGGATGAAAAACTGGCGCCCTGCACCACCTTTTCCCGCAGGGCAATCACCACTTCCTTCAATCCGCCGAGTTCCTGCCTGTGCTCCATCGCCCTCAGTGCCGGTTCCAGTTGCAATCCCGCTTCCAACAGGTCGCTCAGTTCCTCAGTAAACAGGATGATGCGGGAACGCGTCAATAACAATCCATTGGATATATCCTGGCGGGTTTTCTGGCGAAACTCTCCGACGCCGGCGGGAGGCCCGGCCTGCTTCTGGTTCAAGGCGACCGGTTGCAGGTTTTGCTGTTCCAGCTTTCGGAACGCCTCGCTGCGCCCCGGAGCCTCGATCTCGCCCTCTGTTTTGCTTCCGTCATGGGCTACCGCGCGGTATTGAAAAATCGGCATCGCTTTCGTCCCCGGCTTGCTATTCGTCGAGCACGGCAATATCCGCGCTGGTGACCCGCACCACTTCCTCCACGGTTGTGATGCCGGCTATGACCTTCGAAAATCCATATTGGCGCAGGGGCAGCATCCCCTCCTCAAGCGCAACCGCCCGCAAAGCGCCTGCGGACTTCTTCTGCGTGATCAGATCCTCAATGCGTTTGGAAACCAGGCAGATTTCAAAAATTGCGGTCCGTCCCATGTATCCCGTATTACGGCAACGCTCGCAGCCCTGTGGCTGGTAAATGGCGGATTTTTTCTCCAATGGGAATCCGATCTCCTTCAAATATGAATCCGGATGGCTGGCCGGGCGCCGGCAATGCGGGCAAAGCACGCGCACCAGCCGTTGCGCAATGAATGCGCGCACCGACGAACCGACCAGGAAGGGCTCCACGCCCATGTCGATCAAGCGCGTGATGCCCCCGATTGCATCGTTGGTGTGCAGTGTGCTGAACACCAAATGCCCGGTCAGCGCCGCGCGCACCGCAATCTCCGCCGTCTCAAAATCGCGCATTTCCCCCACCATGATGACATTCGGGTCGCCGCGCAGGATGCTTCTCAGTCCCGCCGCAAAGGTCAGCTCGATCTCCGGTTTGACGGCAATCTGGATCACCCCGTCCAGCTTGTGTTCCACCGGGTCCTCGATCGTGACAATCCGGCGCTCCTTGGTGTTGAGGCTCGATAGAAACGTGTAAAGCGATGTGGATTTCCCGCACCCAGTCGGCCCGGTCAGCAACACAATGCCGTTCGGCTGCGACAGCAGGCTTCGCACCTTTTGCTCCGCCGCGGAATCCAGCCCGAGGAGCGCGAAATCAAATTGCTGCTGGCCCAGCAAACGCAGGCTGATGCTTTCACCGGTCACGGAGGGGATGCAGGCCACGCGAACGTCAATCGGCTGCCCTTCCAGTTCCAAATTGATGCGACCGTCCTGTGGAAGCCTTTTTTCGGCAATGTCCAGATGCGCCATGATCTTGACGCGCGAAATCACCGAGGCCTGCAACAGCTTGATCTGCGAGGGGACCGGTACCTCATGCAAAACCCCGTCAATCCGGTAGCGGATGCGGAGATCATTCTCCAGCGGCTCGATGTGAATATCCGTCGCATGTTCCTCCAGAGCTTCCCTCATGATCTGGTTGACAAATTTGACCACCGACGCCTCGGACTCGTCCGGATCCAGGACATTGATCTCCTGCTTGATTTCCTGCAGCGCATCATCGATCTCCCGGCCTTCCAGGATTTGATCGAAGGTCTCGGCCCCGACGCCGTATCCCTGACGCAGCGATTGTAAAATTTTGCGCCGTGAGGCAAGCACCCACTGAATCGGGCGGTCCGGAACGGTTTGTGCGGCGGCTTTTCGCGCGACGAGGTCAAACGGGTCGTAGGTGGACAACCAGAATCCGTCGGCATCTTCTCCCATTGGCAGGAGGTGGTAACGCAAGGCAATGCGGGCCGGAAATTTATCGCGCAACGCGGCCGGAATGGCGGGAAGCACCTCATCCTTGCATGGGATTCCGAACAAACCGGCCATGCCGGAAATAAACCGTTCCTCCTCGACCAGGTCGCTGTCCAGGACTGCGGTGACCAGGGATTTTTGCATCGCAACCGCCTTTTGCAAATGATCGCTCAGGGCCGCACCATCCTCACAACCGCTCTGCCGGGCCAAATCCGCCAGTTGCTGCTGTAGAAACATGGGCCAACTGTAGCCGACATCCGCCCGGCTCCCAGCCTTTTTTAAAGCCGACTTTGGGCTTGCAACGTCGCGAGAAAGACAAAAGAACACGTTATTAACGCAAAGGGCATAAGGCGCAGAGGCGCAAAAGATACAAATGGAAGGATTGGAGTGAAATGACGCTCATATTTGTAATTTTCGTGGTTCAACATGTGTTTGGCTTGCTGCGCCTTCAACACTCCTGGATTTTATGTTGAAAATTGCTTGTTTCAACCTTGCGTCTTTTGCCCCCTGCTCGCGACGAATGTCGGAGTTGGCGTCTTTGCGTTAAACTCTCTAATAATTACTGACGCCAACTCGGGATTGATGTAGCATCGGCCCAAATCTTCCACCTTTCCATCCTTATGAAAAACATTCTCCTGCTCGCTTCAGCCGGTCTGGCGACCCTGCTCATCGGCATTGCCGGAGGGCGTTACCTGCTTCCGGCATCTTCGCCTTCCCCCTTGTTTTCCGGGCACAAGGAAACATCGCCATCCGGAGGGACAAAACCTTCCGGGTCCAGTTCGCAATTGTTGGCCGAAACGAATCCAACTTCCGGCACGGGGCCATCCGCCTCAACAGCGCCCAAGGATCTCGCCTCAATCCTCAATGAGCCGAACGGCTATCGCAAGCAGCGCGACCTTTACCTCTACGCCGACACCCTCGCAGCCAAGGACATCCCGGAAGCCTTGAAACAGATCAACGCCATGCCCATGAGCATGGACAAATATTTGGCCCTGTCCACGCTCGGCGGACGGTGGGCGGAACTTGATCCCGAAGGCGCACTGGCGTACTCGGATAAAGCGCTTAAAGGTACTGACAAATCATTGGCCTACTCCATTATCGGCAGTGTCTATGGCTCTCTCGCGGCATCCAACCCGGAACACGCTCTGGGCCTGGCCCAAAAAATAGAAGACACCCAGCAACGGAGCATCGCCACGCAGGCCATTTTGAGCCAGCTCGCACAGCAGGACCCAGCCAAGGCGCTTCAACTGGCGCAAAGCGTCAAGGACCAAAGCCGAAATTGGATATACCAAAACATTTTCAGCACGATGGCCTCCAAGGACCCGGCGCAAGCCTCGCAAATGGCGCTGCAGTTGCCCGCAGGCGAACAACGCCGGCAGGCAATCCAGGGCGTCGCCATGTCTTGGGCTCAAAAAGACCGCCCCGCCGCGCTTGCCTGGCTGGAGCAACTTCCTTCCGGCAACGATCAAAACATGGCCATGCAAACTATTGTCTCCAACTGGGCCGCGTCGGATCCAAAAGCGGCCGCCGCTTACATCGACAACATCCCCAGCACAGGGCAAAAGAACAACCTGATCTCCAGCATCGCCTGGCAATGGGCGCAAAATGATACCCCGAGCGCCCTCGAATGGGCGCAAAAGCTGCCGCCTTCCCAGGCGAAAAGCTCCGCCTTGCAACAAATCACATCCCAGTGGGCGCAAAAAGACCCCAAAGCCGCCGCCGCATTCGTCGATACCCTTCCCCCGGGCAACCAAAAAAATAACATCGTCAGATCCATCGCCATACAATGGGCCAACACCGATGTTCCCTCGGCATTGGACTGGGTGCAAAAATTGCCCGACGGCCAGAACCGCAACAACGCCTTGCAAAACATCGTTTCCCAATGGGCGCACAACGACCCCAAAGCCGCCGTGCAATACGCCCAGTCGATCCAACAAGCCAGCGCGCGCGGCGATGTGCTAAGATCGGCCGCCTCTCAATGGGTCAGCAGCGACCCCGCAGCGGCCATCGACTGGCTCAAGTCCCTCCCCGAAGGTGAAAGCAAAAACCAGGTGATCAACGGCATCAGCTACCAGTGGGCCAGCAACGACCTCAAATCAGCGGCAACTTTTGCGCTCACATTGCCTCCGGGACAAGCCCAAACCAACATGATCAATGCCGTTGCCAACCAATGGAGTTCGGAAGACCCGGCCAAGGCGCTTGCGTGGATCGGGCAATTGAGCGAGGGCGACGCGAAGAACCAGGCAATGTCCAGCGCTGTGGGCCAATGGGCCGGAAATGACCCGAAGGCTGCTGCGACCTACATCAATTCGATGCAGGAGGGCGACGCCAAGAATAACGCCATCAGCTCGGTGGCAAGCCGCTGGGGCGACTCGGATCCGGCGGCGGCGGCGCAGTGGCTTTCCAACCTCCCGGACAACAATCAGAAGACCAACGCCATGTCCAACATCGCCAGCCAGTGGGGGCGCAATGATCCTGAAAAAGCCTCCGTCTGGCTGGATAAACTGCCGGCCGGGCCTTCACGCGACGCGGCCGTCCGTTCCTTTTCAACCCAGGTCATCAACGCCGACCCCGAGGGCGCCTACATGTGGGCCGCCAGCATCGGGGATGAAAACAATCGCAACAGCCAAGTCCAATACGTCCTCCAACACTGGATGAAAATCGACTCCACGGCGGCGGCGGCAGCCGTTCAAAAATCCTCCCTCAGCGACCAGGACAAGCAACGATTACTTCAAATGAAGCGTTAGAGATTCGGATGGCCGGGATTTTCATCCCGCGCCTCTGCGTCCGGCGTGAGATGGGGATAGGAAATCCGGCCCGTCCGGCGTGTCAGGTTGTACCAAAGGGCCTTGCGCCTTTGCTCAAGCCCCAGTTGAATGGCCGCGTCGGAAACAAACTCCACCGATGACAAAAATCCCACACGTTCTGGCACACTGAGCATTTCCTTCCGGTTCCATTCGACGGAAAGCAGGCCGCTGAGCATCTCATTGTAATTTTCATTAAAGCAGGAAAAAAGAACGTCCGCTTCCGTAAGGATCACACACTGGGCGGCCAGCAGCCGTTCCTCATGATCCGGCGGCAGTTGGCGGCATTCGCGGTAAGCAACCCTCACCAGGGGGACGCCATTGGCAAAATCGGTTGAAACAATCATCCGCCCGATCCGTTCGATCCGCTCCTCCCCAAGCCCCGCCTCAACCAGCACGGGGTAAATGATATGATAAGACCGCGTCTCCAGCTCATAGGCGTGCCGGTTGATCCCGCCTGTATGCCCCAGATCGTGCGCCGCCGCCGCAATCAGCAGTTCCACCACGCGGTCAACCGGGAGATGTTCCCGCATTCCCAGGCAATAGGCCGCCAGGATCACTTCCGTCACATGCTGGTCATTGTGATACGTCGGCTGCTCCCCGCCTGTTCCCGCCATTTCGCTGGCTTTCAACGCGGCCCGCCCCAATTCCGACTCCAGTCCACATCCAAGCTTCTGCAGTAAAATCGGCATGATGAGGCCGGGCTTGGCCTTGCTCGCGCGAAGTTTTTCAGCTTCGGCGGCAAAAACATCCAGCAAGTTTTCCCCGGGCTTGTCATCCATTCCGGACACATCCCGGGCCCCTTTGGCTTCATGAATGGTCCCGACCAACCCCTTGAGATCAATCAGGGTGGTGGCGGAAAATTCCGGCAACTGCGGCACACGGGAAGTGCCGCTGTCTGGATCGGGCTGTTTCATCTGTCCCAATCCTAGCCTGCTTATCCCACACCCGCCATGAAAAATCTCCCCATGGTCTTTTCCGCGCAGGGCTGGAAAAATGATGCGTTTTTCTTAATTCTTAATTCTGACTTCTGAATTCTCCAGGATTTCCCGTCATAGAGAGTCACTCTACCTTTTCAATATCCACTAAAGTAAGGCCCGGATGCAGCGCCTTCGGGACCTGATTCGGCCGGTCCCAGCAAATGGCCGCCTTGTTTTTTAAAATCAACCGGTAAAACGCCGCGCGCCGGTCAAATTGCCCGCGCTGGGCGGGAACCGGGGAAATCCAGCCATCGACAAAGCGGTGATAGGCCTCATACGAAACCGCCACGTGCGTGACCCCCAGAGCCCGAAGCTCGGCGACAGATCCAATATCGGCGACAAACACATCCTCTTCAATCCTCCGGCCCCCGGTTATCGCGGGATTCAGGCTCACATTCAAATCCTGGGCAATGACCGCATCCGAAGGCAGCCGGGTGCGGATGTATTCCGCAAGCTGGCCCCGGCTGTCGGATTTGAATCCAAGATAAACCGGCAGCCAGCGCGAATATGAATCGGCCAGCGCCACGCTCCACAACAGTAATACAGCCGCACAGCCCGCGCGGCCCGGCCAAATCCGCCGCAAAATCAACACCGGTCCGTAATAACCGGCGGCGCAAACAAGCAAAAAAACAGGGAAAAGATAACGGTCCGAATACTTCGCCGAAAGAGCCACAATGCCAAAATAGAAAAACGGCAACGCGAGGAGGCACCATTCCACAGGCCGTGTTTTCTTAAAATTCCAAATGCAGGTTCCCCCGTAAATCACAAACCCCACACCAAGCACCGCGGGAATTTGTTCCCTGAGCAGCCGAAGGTAGTCGGCGGCCGGCGATACCACAAGCAATCCGTATTCCCCCTTGATCAGGCGGTAGCCTTCGTCCGAGGCAGCCTCGCGAAACGTGTTCCAATCCGCCAACAACGGCCAGTTCCACCACAAGACCAGCCCCGCAAAAAAGAGCGCCCCGGCCAGTGCGGCCGCATATCCGCCCTTACGCGCTGGCCGAAGAAGATAAAAACCGGCAAATGGAGCCGCCAGCCATCCCGCATATTTGCCGCTAACGCAAAGAGCCAGGGCAAACGCCAAAAACAACCGTTTGGGCAGGTTGTCGTTCTGTTCGCACAGCATCATGCCCGTGAAAGTCAGAACCACCCCGGCAAGAAACAAAGTGTCTTCCTTGAAATAATGCGCCGCTTCAAAAAACCAGGGCTGGAATAAAAGCAACAATCCCGCTCCGGCTCCCGCGAAACTTCCCGCCCTCAAAGCCGCCATCCAGACAAGCGCCACCAGCGCCACACCGGCACAAAGGGTCGAAAACAGCCTGCCGCATTCCACAACCTTCTGTTCATCTCCATTGCCTTTCCCGGGCGAGAAAAAGGAGACCACCGACAGCATCAAGGGCGGGTGTCGAAGATTTCGCATTCCACCCATGACCTGCATTACCTTGGAGGGTTCATCGTTATGATACCACCAATTGAACCGGCTTTGAGGAACCACCAGCAACAGCAGGAGAATCAAAACAAAGGCGGAAGCCAAACTTGCAATTTTAAAATTCAAACCAGACACCATGCGCATTTCGGGGACAAAGGCAAATCTGTAATAAGCTGTAATAATCCACAGGGGAAACCTCCTTAATAACGAACAAAGTGCTTCCGTATTGTGAATAACTAAAACAAAAGGATTTGTGCTTCCATCCGTTGGAACGCTAACTTTCTAACATGTCCACAATCACTCAAACCGAACGGCCTGTTTCCAGAGTGGATCTGAAATCCTATGATTTTACGGGATATCGAATCCTGGTGATCGATGACAATGACGGGGTGCTTTTTTCCCTGCAAAAATGCCTCCACGAACTCGGAGCCTGGGTGACCACGGCGGCTTCAGGCCGGGATGGCCTTGAATTATTGGACCTGGAACCCTTTCACCTCATCATTCTGGATATTATGATGCCCAAACCGGATGGCTGGGATATTTTCGTGAAATTGCGCCGCTCCGATCGCCACAAAACCCTGCCGGTTGTTTTCCTGACCGGGTTGATTTCCGTTCCGCAGTCAAATTTTCTGAACAAGGGATATTCCGAATATTGCCGCATCGTGACCAAGGGAGAGCCGATGCAACGGCTGGTCGGCGTCATTCATGATCTGCTGGGCTCTTGCGCCCAATCGCCAGCCTCTTCGCATTAAAACTCCGGTCTGTTCGAAAATAGACGGCCATTTGGCCCTGTCCGTTTGACACCAAGCCCCTAAAATGGCATGCTCTGCACGAATTAGTTTATAAACCGCCATGCCACCTGATAAAGCTGAAGTCAAACTCAGAGCGGTCAAACGCTGCCTGAAGGACAAGTCCATTCTCGTTGTGGATGATGACCCCGCATGGACCGGCGCCATGGTCAAATTGCTGGAAAGCCTCGGCGCAAGCGTCAACTCCGCCGCCAACGGAACCGATTGCATCCGGCTTTTACGCTCGGTTCATTTTGATCTCGTCCTACTCGACATTCTGATGCCCGGAATCGACGGCTGGGACGTGTTTGCCATGATGAAAAACATTCTTCAAAACCGTGAAATACCCGTTCTCATTCTCACCGGATTGACGAAAGAAGGCGTCTCGGAAAAATTGGCGCGCCTGCCCGTTCCGGAAAACCAGGTGCTCCAGAAAAATTCGCCGCCTGAGACGATCCTGCAGGCCATCTGTAAAATTCTAAGCCCGCCGGAATGAGAAAACGCTTCCCATGGGCGTTGGGAAGTTGCAGGCTTGTTTTGCCCCTGTTTTTCATTTTGATTTCCAATACTTTCGCAGACACCGGAATGTCCCTGCATTCACCCGCCTTTGGCAACGGCGATCCGATCCCCACAAGGCACGGCTATCGCCATGAAAATATCAGCCCGGAACTAGCCATTGAAAATGTGCCGGCAGCCGCTAAATCCCTCGTCTTGATCTGCACCGACCCGGACGCGCCCTCGGGAGTCTGGACCCACTGGCTGCTTTGGAACATTCCGCCGGACACGCAAAAAATCCCCGATGGGAAAACACCGCCGGGTGCGGTGGCCGGCAAAAACGACTTCGGCAACACGCGCTACGACGGGCCGTCTCCCCCTTCCGGAACCCACCGCTACTATTTTCAACTGTTTGCGCTGGACGTTGTATTAGAACTAAAATCCGGAGAGGGGCGCGCGGCCCTCGAAACCGCCGTAAAAGGCCATGTGATTTCAAGCGCAACGCTCATGGGTACCTGCAAGGCCGGGAATTGACTTCCTGAAAACTTGACGGCATCTTCGGAATCCATGTCTCTTTCACAAATTAAGCGGTCATGAAACAATCTGCTATCAGCCTCACATCCGGCTCCAAAACGAAAGGCGACTGCACCTTGACAGACTCACAGCACCATTTGCGGGTAACGGTCGGCACTTGCGGAATCCGTTCTTTCATGACCGCCGCAGGACCTGTTCCATTTCAAACCGGAGAGCATGCCGGACCGAACTGGGTTTTGCGGGAAAACGGGCAATGGCTTGAAGTGCCCCCTCAACCCCGCAAAGCCGGTGAAGCGTGTTTTTCCGGAAAGCATGGCGAATTGGCGTTCGATCTGGAATATCATCTGGCTGGCGGAAATCTGGCCATCGTGGCCTCGATCTAAAACCACGGCAGGAAGGCAGCCACGGGGCTGCAAGCCGGGCCTGCACCGCATTTATACCGCCTGGCTGGACCTGCTCCAATCCGGCCCTCTGCCATCCCGCCATCCGCAGGGCCTCGACACGCTCGCGCCCGGCGAGCGGAAACAGTGGACGATTTATCTCAATGAGGGAAAAGGGGTCAAAGCATATTTCTACTCCTCTTTTCCTCAGCATCAGGGGGCACATTCACACCCGGGTTGGGGTGACTAAAATATGCTTTGACCCCTTTTCCCCGGCGACATGTCCCGCAGCCGGGCCACGGCCTTCGCCGTTTTGGCGACCACAGAGCGGATGTCGTCTCCGGTTTGATCGGGGCCGGGACTGAATAAAATAGCGCCCAGCGCCAGATCAATCTCCACTCCCATCGCCTTCAAAACAGGGGAAATCTTCATGTTTTTTGAAACACAGCCTGTCGCTGCAGTCACGCTTACTCCGTTCAAATCCAGCAACAGCATCAAGGCCTCACCCTCAATGAACTCGAAACTGACATTCAAATGCCGGGGGTCCCGGTCAGGACCCGGCTCAGGCCCATTAAGTTTGATGTGCTGGATCTCATTCGTTAGCCCCTCCCATAATTGCAGGATAAGTTCCCGGCATTTCGCGGCCCGGTCTTGCATATGCTCTTTCGCGAGAATCGCCGCCACTCCCGCCCCGGCAATCGCCGCAACATTCAACGGCCCCGCCCGCAGGCCGTGCTCCTGCCTGCCTCCGTGAATCAGCGGCGCCAATTCCAGACCGCTTCTGCGATACAGCACCCCCGCTCCCTTGGGGCCAAAAAATCGGTGCGGCGACAAGCTCAGCAAATCGACGCCCAGTTGGCCGACATCCGCCGACAACCAGCCGCCCCCGGTCGTGGCATCGCAAAAAACCGCCACTCCGCGTTCCCGGGCAATGCGCGCGATCTTCGCAACCGGCTGCACGGCGCCTGAATCGTGATTGCTCAAATGCGCGGCCACCAGCACCGTGTCCGGCCGAATGGCGGAAGCAATTTGCTCCGGGTTGATAAAGCCTTTCGAATCAACCGGGACACGGGTCACCGTCCATCCTTGACGCTCCAGAAACGCCACCGATTCCATGACAGCGGGATGTTCCGCCTCCGAAAGCACAAGGTGCCTGCCCTGCGCCGCACGGGCCTGGGCCAACCCTTTGATAGCCAGATTGCCGGCCTCAGTGCCGCTTGACGTGAAAATGATGGATTCAGTGTCGGAAGCTCCAAGCAGGCTTGCAAACGATGCCCGGGCCTGTTCAACCGCCTCTTTCGCTCTCAAGCCTTCGCGATGCAGGCTCGAAGGAAGCCCGCATTCATCGGCCAAAAACGGCAGCATGGCTTCCCGGGCCTCGGCTGCAAGCGGCGTGGTGGCGAGATGGTCGAGATAGAGGCGTTGCGCAGGCACGGCGAAAGATTAACACAAATCCCGGACCTTTGAATTTTAAAGTCTTCGCAATCTTCCTGTTAAAATGTGTTTATTTGACCGAACCCAGCTCGAATTTGGCATGGGCCGCCTTCGCGGCTTCGGACGCGCGGCTTTCATCAATCACCACGGTAATCTTGATCTCACTGGTCGAGATCATCTGGATGTTGATCCCTTGGTCCGAAAGCGCGGCAAAAAGATCGGCTGCAACACCGCTGTGGCTGCGCATGCCAATCCCGACCACCGACAGCTTGGCAATGCCCTCCTGAATGTTGACGGCGCGGGCTGAAGACAATTCCGTGATCGAACTGGTGATTTTCGTCACCTTTCCCACATCGTCTTTGTTGACCGTAAACGTGATATCGGTGTGCCCCTTGCCTCCACCCGCCTCCGCATGCGAAACGTTTTGAACAATCATATCCACATTGATGTTCGCATCGGCAATGGCCTTGAACAAGCGGGCGGCAATGCCCGGCTGGTCCGGTACGCCGGAAATGGTGACTTTGGCCTGGTTTTTTTCCACGCTGACGCCACGCACCACGACTTGTTCCATCGACTTGTTTTCTTCTTTCACGATTGTTCCCGGGTTGTTATTGAAACTGGAGCGCACCTCAAAAATAACATTAAATTTCTTTGCAAATTCCACCGAGCGCGCCTGCATGACCTTGGAGCCGGCGCCCGCCATTTCCAGCATTTCATCATAGGAAATCTCCAGGATTTTGCTGGCGTCGGGAACAATCCTCGGGTCCGCCGTATAGACGCCGTCCACATCGGTAAAAATCTGGCAGACATCCGCCTTGATGGCCGCCGCCATGGCAATGGCCGTCAAGTCCGACCCCCCGCGACCGAGCGTGGTAATCTGCCCCTCCATCGTCTGCCCCTGAAATCCCGCGACGATCACCACCTTGCCTTCGTCCAGAAATTTTTTCACCTGATGGGGCGTAATATTGGCTATCCGGGCCTTCGTGTGAACACCGTCGGTCACAATGCCCGCCTGCGCGCCCGTGAGCGAAATGGCTGGAATATTCAAGCCGTGCAATGCCATGGCCAGCAGGGCGATGGTGGTTTGCTCGCCGGTGGCCAACAGAACATCCATCTCACGCTCGGTCGGCTCGGGGCTAACCTCGCGCGCCAGGCGAATAAGACGATCCGTCTCACCCGACATCGCCGAGACCACCGTTACAATGCGGTGCCCCTGGCGGCGCCATTCAGCCACGCGAGCGGCCACATTCCGGATCCTTTCGGGATCTCCAACGGATGTGCCCCCATATTTTTGGACAATGACAGACATGAACCGGGAATCGTAACAAAAGTTCAGCGCCTGTTAAGCGGAAAATAGCTTACCGCTTTTGGCCTCTTTATGCTAAGATACCCGCTGGATGAATGATCTGGCGGAAAAAGAAGAGTCGCTGCGCACCATCCTGTCCTCGGTGGCCAAGGGGCTGATCGCCTATTCCGGCGGAATCGACAGCGCCTTTCTCCTCTGGTTTGCCCACACACAGTTCCCCGGAAAATTTCTCGGCGTCATCGCGGATTCGCCCAGCCTGAAACGCAGCGAACTGCAAAATGCCCTGGCCTTTGCCGAAACCCATCGGCTGCCGGCCCGCGTCATCCATACCCGGGAAATTGACAATTCCGACTACGCCAACAACCCCCTCAACCGCTGTTACTTTTGCAAATTCGAGCTCTTTGAGCAAATGAACGCGCTCGCCTGCCTCGAAGGATATTCAGCCATTTGTTATGGCGAAAACACCGATGACGCCCATGACGTCCGCCACGGCAAAAAAGCCGCCTCGGAATTCCGCGTGCTGGCCCCGTTGCATGACGCCGGGTTCGCCAAGGCCGATGTCCGCCGTTTTGCCCGCGAGGCCGGCCTTGAAATCGCTGAAAAACCCGCGCAGCCCTGCCTGTCCTCGCGCATCCCGCACGGCAGCGAAGTCACCCCGGAAAAATTACGGGAGATTGAACTGGCGGAATCCGTGATCGAAAAAGCCGGTTTCCGGATCGTCCGCGTCCGGCATCTCGGAAAACGCGCGCTGGTGCAGGTGGCCCCGGGCGAAGTTTCCTGGCTCCAGCAACTCAATCGCGATAACTCGATTACCGACCAGCTCAAAAAAATCGGGTTCGAGGAAGTCGAACTCGATCCGGTGGGCTACGAGGGGGCATCCCTGCGTTAGCGTAATCAGATCGCATTTCCAGAAAAACCGCCAATCCGGACCAATCCATCATGAACGGGCTTCTTTCCATCGATATCGATTTGTTCCGCCAGATCAATTCAGTCTGGATTCATCCGGCGGCGGACTGGTTCTTTTACATCGTCGGCGACTGGGGCGACTGGAAAATCCCGCTGGCCTTCCTCGGTGCCGGCCTGCTCGCCTTCGGCTCATTCCGGATACGGCTGTGCCTGGTCCTGCTGTTGCTGTCGGTTTTGATCGGCGCAGGCGGCGTCAACCTGGCGATTAAAAACCTTTCAAACCGCCCCCGCCCCTACCAGGCGCTTGAAGAAGTGCGGCATTTCAGCCGGAAATCGTTTGGCGCCTTTGAAATCAAAATGGTTTCAAAAGAACCCTGGCGCAACGGGCACAGCATGCCCTCGGGCCACGTCGCCAACAATTTTGCCCTGGGCCTGATTGTGACCCTCGTCTTTGGCGTACGCGGGCTCTGGATCTGGATTTGGGTCCTGTCCATGGCCTGGTCCCGCATCTACACCGGCGATCATTATCCGTCCGATGTGGCCGTTTCCATGCTCGTCTCCCTGCTCTATACAACCGGAATTTGTTGCGCCGCGGGCAAACTCTGGCAAAAATGGGGCGGACGGCTTGTACCCAACCTTTATGCCCGACACCCCAGACTCTTTGTCCTCCCGCGACCCGAATGAAGGCCTCCGCCTGCCGGGCGGCTATCTCATTCCCTGGCACCGGGCGGCAGTCATTCTGATCGTGGCGTTGACGCTGTTCCGTTTCTGGTATTGCCAGACCATCGAACTGTGCGGCGATGAAGCCTATTACTGGCTGTGGTCCAAACACCTCGATCTGGGCTATTTCAGTAAGGGACCTGCCGTGGCCTACACCATCGCCGCGGGAACCCATCTCTTTGGCGACACCGTTTTTGGCATCCGTTTTTTTGCCATTTTATTGTCAGCCGGCACGGGCTATGGAATTTACCGGCTCGGAAGAAGGCTTTTCTCGGGACAAACGGGATTCTTCAGCATCCTTCTGGCGGGCGTGATTCCCATGTTTTGCGCGGGCAGCATCCTGATGACCATAGATCCGTTGAGCGTTTTTTTCTGGACCCTGGCGGCCTGCTCCTTTTGGCGGGCCAAGGATGAAAAGCGGCCGCATTTCTGGCTCCTTACCGGCCTGCTCATCGGCATCGGTGCCCTGGCAAAATACACCAACCTGTGGCAATTGGCCTGCTTTGCGCTTTTTTGCGCCTGCTCACCCGGCCACCGCAGGCATTTAAAAACCAAAACCTTCTGGTTGATGGCGCTAACGACCCTGGCATGCCTGACTCCGGCGCTGATCTGGAATTACCGGAACGACTGGATCACGCTCCAGCATCTCCAGCACCGGGGGGCGCTTGACCGCCACTGGCGTTTTTCGGCAAAGGAACTTTGGAAATTCATCCAAAACCAGGCCATTTTTATTTCGCCTCCGGCCTTCCTGGGCATTGCCGCCGCCGCCATCTGTTCCCTGGTGCAGGCTTTCAAAAGGAAAGCGGATCTGGCCCTTGTATACCTGCTTTGCCTTTTCTGGCCCCTGATTGTGTTTTACCTGATCCTGAGCCTCAATGAGGCGGGCCAAGCCAACTGGACCGCGCCGTCCTACGTCGCCGGGTTCATTCTGGCTGCGGCCGTGTGGACACCATGGGTCCGGCAAAGCAGGCTCTGGCGCGGCGTGGCCGTTATGTCCCTGGCCGTGGGACTCCTCATGACGATTGCCGCTCACGATACGTCCTGGCTCAAACTGCCGCCCAAGCAGGATCCGCTCAGCCGCGTGCGGGGGTCGGCCGATCTCGCCCAACAAATCTATGAATTGCAAAAGGAGCACGGTGCCGCCTTTATTATTGCCAACAACTATGGCAATGCGAGCCTCATTGCCTTTTATCACCCGGAACACACACAAACCTACCTGCCGCGACATGAGGGAATCCAAAATCAATTTTCGTTCTGGCCCGATTACAGCGACGGGTTCATGGGCGAATCGGCCATATTTGCCACTGACAGCGACGAGCCTCCTTCCCCGCAACTTTTCAGGGAATTCGCTTCCATTGATTTTCTCAAGGAAACCTGGACTTCGCACCGGGGAAGGCTTGTGAAAAAATTCAGATTCTATCTCTGCCACAACTTTGGCGGCATTCATGAACAATCTGAAACCCAACCCTAAACACTGCCAACTCCGGATTCATCCTTGAAAATTTCGATCGTCATCCCGTTCTACAACGAAGAAGAAAACGTTGAAACCCTGCTGCAAGAAATCCTGGAATGCCAGCCACAGGCCGAAATCATCGCCGTGGATGATGGCAGCACCGACGGCACTGCGAAAAAAATCAAGCGCTTCCGCAAAGTACGCCTCCTGTCCATGGGCCGCAACCTCGGCCAAAGCGCGGCGCTCTACTACGGGCTCCATGCCGCCACCCGTCCGATTTGCGTCATGCTGGACGGGGACGGGCAGAACGACCCGCACGATATTAAAAAATTACTGCAGCACATCGGTTCGCACGACCTGGTTTGCGGCGTCCGCGCCCATCGCCAGGATTCCACTTTTAGAAAAATCGCCTCGCGCCTTGCCAATGCCATCCGGCGCTGCATGCTCGCCGACGGGGCAAGCGACACCGGCTGCACCCTCAAGGCCATGAAACGCGAACATGTGAAACATCTCATCCCGTTCAACGGCCTGCACCGTTATTTGCCCGCCCTGCTGAAATCCGCAGGCTTGAAAATTACCGAAGTGCCCGTCCATCACCGGCCCCGCCAATACGGCGTTTCAAAGTATACCGTGGCCGGACGGGCTTTGCGCGGGATATACGATCTTATCGGCGTCCGCTGGTATCTCAGCCGCCACATCCTCTGGAAAAAGGACCCCTATCATTATGAGCAATGACCCGCTGTTTGAAATAATGGGCTGGACCGTGCGGCCATGGAAGCTCGTCGGCTATGCCGGTACTTTTCTTTTTGCCGGACGCTGGTTTGTGCAGTTGGCCGCCTCCCATTGGGCCAAAAAGCCGGTCATGCCCTCGCTCTTCTGGTACATGAGCATCAGCGGCAGTGCGCTGCTACTGGCTTATTTTATTTTCGGAAACAACGATTCCGTCGGCATTCTCTCCAACCTCTTCCCCGCGTTCATCGCCGGCTACAATTTATACCTCCACTACTCCCACAAAAACGGCTTGAACAAGCAACTGGATCCCGAAGTGCCGCAACAAGCAAAACGGAGTTCCCGGTGGGCCGCCGCCAAAGCCATATCCGTCAAGAAACGCCGGAAGTAATCGTCAATGGCCAATTCTCAATCAATAATCGCCAATCGGTTATTGGCAATTCTCGATAGACGATTCTTCCTCACCCCTGAGGCACTTCTTCCCCGGCCGGTTTTTCCGGAACATACGGCTTGGCCTTTAACATCTGCCGCACTTCAAATATCCGTTCCACACGGTTGAAAGCCCCGAACAGCGGATGCCCGTTCTTGTCGAACAATTCCACCACCAGGCGATGCTTGCCCACCGGTATATTGCTCCAATACACCGGTCCCGGTTCCGACAGCGATCCATCATACCCCGGCAATGAATAATGCACCTGCAACGCCGAATCCCCGCCCGCCCCCGCGTTTTGAATCAGGTAATCAAAACAGACCCGGTTTTCGGCGTCCGTGTCGAGGGTTTCGCCCGATGGCAGATTGACCGTCAAAAAGGGCGCCGTAGGGTCCACATAATTTTGAAAATCCTTCTTCTTGATGTAAAAATGGGTCATCGCAAATCCCTTCGGGTCCCGAATGATGGTTCCGTCGGAACGCGCAACATAGGCGCGAATCGTCTGCCCGCCTTCGCGCAAATCACCCAAGGTCAGCGGGCGCGCCGTGCTATAAAGAGTTATCGGCAGTCGGTTGTTGACAATAACCCGCAGCGCATTGCCCCCCTCCGCCAACGCGCAGTTTTTGACATCAAAAAAAATGTCCACGTTGGCGCCGGCCACCACTTCCCTGTCGTGGGGATATAGGATCGAAACCTCAATGGGCTGCGGGGCTTCCAGCACAGCGCCCTCCGGACTCGGGGGTGTCGATGCAGGCGGCGCAGCCTCTCCAACCGCAGCGGCTGGGACGGGAGGCGTTGGAAGCACCGGAGTGACAACCGGCTCGGATGCCACGGCCGGGCGGGCCGCATCGGAACTTGCTTCGCCGGGATTCGTATTATTCTGGCTGCGGGCGGAACCTGTCGTCAAAAGAAAAAACAGCGCCCAAACGCAGGGCATCAGGCAACTCAAGCGACCTGAATGGTATTTTGACACAATATTTCCTGTATTAGCCGGACTTGAAGATAAAATGAAACCTGAAATATTCAATATCATGCCGCAAGATTATTTACGGTTGGAAGCCCCGGGCCTTTCACTCGACCAGACCCTTCCATCCGGACACACATTCTGCTGGCAATCCATTGACGGCGGATGGAAGGGCTATATCAGCGGCAAACCCTGCCGGATTTATCAGTCTGGCAACCATCTCATCGTGCACGGCGACCTCACGCCCTCTGAAGCGGCGCATTATTTTGCCTTGGACGTGCCTTGGGACAAGCTGCTCGCGGCTTTGCCGGATGAACCCCATCTGCAACAGGCCTTGCAGTCCCTGCCGGGTCTGCGTTGCGTCCGCGAACCCTGGTTTGAATGCACAGCCAATTTCATTTGTTCCTCCCTCAAACAAATCCCCCACATCCGGCAAATCAACCTCGAACTACGGCGCCGCTTCGGTCAATCCATCGGTTCAGACGCCTTTTCCTTCCCTGAACCCGAAGTGATCGCAGCACTCGAGGAAAAAGACCTGCGAGCATGCCGATTGGGCTTTCGCGCACGCCATTTGTTGGCCGCCTCCCGGCAAATTGCCGACGGCCGGTTCAATTGGGCGCAAGCGATGTCCCTTTCCACTGATGAGGCTGCACTCTATTTGCAAAATCTCCAGGGTGTCGGAGAAAAAGTGGCCCATTGCATCCTTCTTTATGCGGGAGGGCGCTATGACGCGTTTCCTGTGGATGTCTGGGTGTTTCGCTTGATGCGGCAGTTCTATTTTCCGAAAAGTCGGAGGCCACCCAAGCTTAAAAACATTAATCGCAAGAGCCGGGAACTGTTTGGCCCTCTGCGAGGCATAGCCCAGCATTACTTATTCCATTGGTATAGAACAACTTATGTTAAAGATTGATTGCAGCCTGCCCCCTTCTTTTTTCCAGGCTTTCCCCGGTAAATCCGGCCTTCCATCGATGCTACTGCCCTTCCTATCTTGACCAAACCCGCATCTCCTCTAGTCTATGAGTCTAATGAAAAAGCCCATTGCGTGGAGTCTTCTTACGCTTTGTATTGTAACAACCTGTACGCAGGCCGCCTTGGTTTGGCGTCCCGGCGAGGGTTGGACCAATGAAAATAGCGGTGAAGCGCTGGCCGCCAGCGATGCCAAAGCCGGGCTCCAGCTTGCCCGCAATCTCGAAGCCAAAGAAGCCTACAAAGACGCCTTGGACGCTTACCGCAGCATCGTCCGACGCTGGCCCCTTTCCTCCGCCGCCGGTGAAGCCCAGTTTAAAGTCGGTTTCATGCTCGAAAAGCGGGCTGAGTTCTGGGCTGCCTATAAGGCATATCAAAAAGTGGTCGAAAAATATCCCGGCAGCCAGTTCTTCGACCTCGCGATTGAGCGCCAGTTCAGCATTGGCAACCTGTACCTGGCCGGTGAGCCCCAAAAGGTCTGGAAAATTCCCCTGCTTCCTTCCATGGACAAAACCGTCGAGATCTTCGAAACGGTAATCAAAAACGCCCCTTATGGCACCTATGCCCCCCAGGCGCATTTCAAAATCGGTCTCGCCCGCGAACAACAAAAAAAATGGTCTGATGCCATTGCTTCTTATAACAAGTTGATTGATAAATATCCGGGCAGCGATCTGGCTTCCGACGCCCAATACCAAATCGGTTACGCCTGGTATCAGGCCTCCAGCCAGCCCGACTATGACCAGAGTGCCGCGCAAAAATCCATCGAGGCCTTCCAGGATTTTCTTGTCCGCTACCCGAACAGTGAAAAAGTGGACCAGGCCAGGATTTACATGACCGAATTGGACGGACGCCGGGTCCAGGGATCCTTCAACATCGCCCAATTCTACGAAAAACAAAAAAATTACAAGGCGGCCATCATTTATTACAACGATGTGGTGCAGCAGGGGCCAAACTCCCCCCAGGCAACCGAAGCCAAACAAAAGCTGGATTTTCTGAAATCGCTCACCAATCCCACCCTCTCGCCCGGCAAGAACGCCACGGCAGCCTCCCCAGTTGACCTCTCCAATCAAAAGCCCGAGATACCACCCGTTTTATGAAATTCGCCCGCACGCTCCAGAGCCAGCTTCTTCTGATTCCCCTCCTTATCCTCACCGGGTGCGCCGGTTATCACGTTGGAAATATTGCCTCCAGCGATTTAAAAGGGGTCAAAACCATTTACGTTCCGATGGTCAAAAACGAAACCTATGAGCCTTCCATCCAGGCCATCGTCACCAATGCCATTATTCACAGCATGGAAAATGATGGAACCTTTCACAGCACCCGCATGGGGTCGGCGGACGCCACGCTCGAAGTCACCATCACCCAATTTGACCGCAACCCGACGCTCTTTTCACGCGACAACACCATTGTGCCCCTGGAATATCGCGGCACGATGACAGCCAGGGTCACACTGCTCAACAATCTTACCGGCAAAAAGATTCTCGCCGATACACAGGTCAGCGGTTATACGGATTATTTCACCTCGCAAAGCTCACAGCAGAGGGACGCCGTGGAGGCTGAACGCCAGGCCTTGCCACTTGCGGCCCAAAAGCTGGCCGACAATATTGTCAAACAAGTCACCGACGGCTGGTGAATTATTTCAGCAGCCGGGCAAGCCGCGCCTTGGCGCGTGACGCCTTGTTCCGATGGATGGAACTGCCTTTCGCGGCACTATCCAGCTTGGATTGCACTTCGGAAAGAAACTTGCCGGCTTCATCCTTCTTGCCTTCCTGAACCAGGGCTTTGAATTTCTTTTCCGCCTGTTTGTAGGCCGTGCCACGTTTTTTGTTTATGTCACGGCGGCGCTGGCTGACTCGCGCCCTTTTAGCTGCAGACTTTGTATTTGCCATAGATAGGGCATGAC